>WJKO01000501.1 GCA_014729055.1 Promethearchaeota archaeon
CCAATATATGACGTATATACAGATAGTGGGTGTTTCATATAGAGATCATTAATTAAAAAAAGAATTGAATAGATAATAATTAGAAACCAAAATTTTTTCTGGTTAAATATTCCGCTACTATATTTGATTTGTATTGTAAGTGCCCACATTACGATGTAAGAAGCTTGATATGTGATAGTAAATGAGTAAAAAATATAATAATTGCCCATATTCTCAACCGTATAACCTAATCCGAAGAAGAGTGCAGTAAACAAAGCGGAGATCGCCTGCAATATAAAAAACCATAATAGCAATTTCAGACTAAGTTTATTCTGTTCTCCTTTTGGTTTTCGTGCAATCAATACACATAAAGCAATACCTACAATCCCCGAGAGGAAAGGCGGTAAAAATATTAGGAGATCCATAATTAAAAATAAAGTTGCATATATTTATACCTTCTAATTATCAGCTTTATTAAATTCAATATTCAATCTAAAATGGGCTTTTTAATTCGTCCAACCGGATTTTTACCTTTTTCGATAACTTCAAAGATTTATTCCCTCTAAGATTAATGCTTTTTAGATTCTTAAGAGCCGTTATTGTTTTTGGGAGCGATTTCAAGCGATTGCTCTCAACATCTAGCTGCTGTAATGATTTTAACCCAGCGAGATTTCTTGGGAGGTAATTAAGTTTGTTATCTTTTAGAAACAAATCAACGAGTTTGTCAAGAAAACAGACGTATCCTGGCAAATAATGAAATTGGTTACTGCTCAAATCCAAAACTTCAAGTTTACGTAAATTGACAATACACTCGGGTAGATGTTCCAAATTGTTGTGAGATAAGACCAAATCCTCAAGGTTAATGAGATTGCAGAGCTGCTTTGGAAACTCAGAGAATTTATTATTATCCAATTGAATAAACTTTAGAGTAGTTAAGCTAGAAAAACTTTCGGGTAATGAACTCAAAGCATTCCGGTTTAGAATGAGCGTCTTAAGTGAGCTTAGATTCCCCATTTTTTCAGGAAGAGAACTTAATTTATTATGATCAAGATCAATTAACACGAGAGACGAAAGCTGTGTTAATACGTCGGGAATCTTGTTGAAGCGATTCCAAGACAGAATGAGAGTTTTAAGAGAGTTTAAAGAACTCAGACTTTTAGGAAGGTCTGACAATTTATTTTGACCGAGATTTAGTTCTTCAAGATCTTTTAGCTCACCGATGGCCTCGGGGATATGTTCAAAAATATTTCCTCCTAATACTAATTTCTTAAGCTTTAGCGGCCATTTCATGTTTTTTGACATATCTGATATTTGATTATCATATACACTCAGTACTTGAAGCGATAAAATTTCACTTAAATCTTCAGGTAATGTTGTTATATTGTTGTTTCCCAAATGGATTTCTCTTAATTTTTTGAGATTTTTTATATACGCGGGAAAGTGTTGAATCTTATTCTCGTTCAACTTCAATACTTTTAGCGATTGAATCTTATCTATCCAATTAGGGATCGAGACAATTCGATTCGCATCTACGTTTAAAACTTCCAATGACTTGAGATCTACCAGCCAATTAGGCAGTTTAGTAATGCTATTTGCCTCTAAATTCAATACTTCCAGCGATTCTAGTTTTCTAATCCATGTTGGAAATGCTGATAATTCATGATAAGCTAAATCAAGCACTTTTATATAGGATAGATCCATCTCTAATACATACGTTAACACTCTTTCGGCATCCTTAATACTCGGCGATGCAAGGATATCTAAGACTTTGGAGAGATTAGCTGCGTAACTAGATTGGTGGATGGCATTATTTATTATGCAATTTTTTTCTATCCAATTTAAATATTGAGCAATAAAATCTATATCAACTTTCGCTAAGAAATATAATAACGTATTTATAACCGGATAAGCGAGTCTTGCGGCACATTCAATTTCATTTTGTAAATAAAGAGCGGAGATACCAGCTTCAGCTATACCCTGTACCCAGCTTTTCATAGCCAAAAATCGATCCTCAATGGTGAGATTGACTTCAACTAAGTTTTCGCTTGATCGAATATTGAGTGTCTTTTGTTCGAGTTCATGTCTTTTTATGGTATTTTGAGATATTTCTAGGAATTCTTGGGGTGTTATGCTTGTTACGGCTGTATGTATACATTCTATTTTTTGTTCCATTTCAACCGAGTTTGTATTTTTATCAATTTTCTGCATAATGAGGTTTTGCTTTCCCGTTTTCTCATTAACTTCAGCGATAAGAAACATATCATCACGAATGAACTGATATTTTGCACGCAACATTGATAATTCCCCAAAATTTCCTTACCAAGATTTCCTTAAAGTAAATATTAAAAAAAGGATTTAAATTATTTCTTTTATTGCACAACTGATAAATACATCCAATTTAGGTATTCTTCCAATTTATTCATTCGTTCCTCATAACTCAATATATTGTTAAGGTGTTGCTTATATGGGTTCGGTTCTTTGGTTATCGTTTTCATTGATTGGTCTTTCCATCTATTTTCTTTTGAATGCAGCGTCTTTTTAGCGTTCTCTATTGCGTTTTCATTATCATTGGTCAACAAAACTACAATCGGATCAAAATCACTGAATTTATGGATTTCATAGATCTCACAAACGCCCCCTTCTGCATGCAATATTATTCTTATAGCATTGTCATTGAATGTCTCTGCTATGCGTTTCATAATGCTTGCAAAGATTCGCATCATCGCTACTGTTTGAATATTAGGGAGTTCTGTATACATTGGAAGTGTAGTGACAAATTTTTCTAACGCAAATGGTTCTTCATCCACAACTATTTCAATTTTTGTATTTTCTTGGGTCATAATACTTTGTATTTTTCCGAAATTATCCATATCTGGCTCGTCCTCATTTTTTTTAACCACTGCTGTCAACATAAAATCATAACCAACAGGCATGAATACAATAAACTGGTTTTCGCATTCTAGTAGTGTATACTTATAATATTTCAACTGTTTCTCCATTAGTAAACGCTCTGATGTACTCAGTACAATCGCGGACATCGCAGCTACTTGCATATCAGAGATATCATCATCATGAATTGAAGATACTATTAATCCCTCTCTGGAAACCACATATATACTTTGAAGATTCTCCCTAGGGTCTTTAATGATTGTTCTGAGACATTTCATTAAATATGCATCGTTATCAACTAGGTCGACATCTTTTTCCTTTACAAAGCGTTTCAATGTCTGAATTGCCAATCGAACATCCTCGTGGATGATGTAATATTTATTTTCTGGTTGTTTTGATAAATCTTCTAAGATAACCCGCAACTCGTCTTTAAGTATACCTTCAATATTATCGACTTTTTCCTGCATATGTTCAAACTCAAATGGTTTCAAAATGGATTTGCTGACTTGGTCTCTTAACCATTCCGAAAATCGTTTAGAAAATTTTAATTTAAACTGTTTTTTGAAATCATCAGCTTGAAATATTTTGTTATTTGGATGTTCCTGTCGTAATATCTCGTATATTTCGAAGGTTGCAATTCTTGACTTGTTTCGCCGTATTTTGCTAAGCATCTTCAAGAATTCGTTATTCTTCAATCCATTTATCATCTTCCTAAATTTATTTCCATAAGGAGACAATTTGTAATCAACATGTTCACTCGTTTTTTTGCCTCTTTCAGATTGTACGACGTCTAAAAACAATGCTTGTTTTATAAACGAGTCTTCTTTGGGTTCCTCTTCCTTCAGCTGCTTTTCAGTAATTTCAATAGAATATTTCGATAGTTCTCGGTATACTGTGGATTTTGATAGTTCATTAATGAATTTCGACTCGAAAATATTGTTTTTATCAATCATTTCAGTCACAATTTTAATTATTTTTTCTGAACTCTGTTCGAGTACTTTTTGAATTTTTTTAATTTTTAGCACCTCCAAGATATTTAACGGGGGTATGTATATATAAATCTATCGCACTTATCTCTGAGACTTTTTTGGGACAGACTTTTTGGGACGGATATATTCATAGTGGTGAAAAAACATTTCTCTAAGAAAAATTTTGAAACAGTGAAGTTAAGCAGATAAATTCAAACTAATAATTTTAAAACAATATATAAAGCAAAATTCGCTAGAGTAATTCTGAATAAAAGTATCTTAACTTTGGAAATATGATTTGAGCTATAAATTCGCAGTATAGCATCATAATTCATTAACTCACACAAATTGTTATATAATAGATTATGCATAATAGACATTTATGATTAAACGAAAAATATTAGCAAATTTTCTTTGTATTCTATTTACGATAGTCTTGATTATGCCCGTCCTAAATATAGATAAAGAAGGAATAAATAGAGAGGACAGCGATATAAAAATAACCAAACTGGAAAGTTCTGATGGTTTGATTGCACAGATTCCCACAACGCAAGTTACTTATGACGTTGAAATATGTGGAAATTATTTATATATGACAGATTATTCTGATGGTTTACTGGTTTATGATATAAGCGATATAACTCAACCAGTGTTAACCGATAGTTATGATCCAGACAATAAAAATTGGTATTTTGAAAAAGCAGGTAATATTGTCTACTTGGCCGGAGATGATTATGTAAGAGCAGTGAATGTTACGGATCCTTATAATATTGAATATATGTCAAAGTCTCCCTATATTGGGCTTTCACGAGATATGGATATCCAAGGAGATATAGCTTATACAGCATCGATATCGAATGGCTTAGCAGTAATTAATATAACGAGACCAAATTCACTCCAAGCAGATCCACTAATTGATCTGAAGGACCCCCACTCAAGTGATGTGGCACATGCTGTTCGAGTTTCAGGGAATTTAGCACTTGTTGCCTATGGTGATGCAGGATTGTCAATTTTTAATATCAGCGACCCTTCAAATATTTTTGAGATTGGCAACTTGGGAGGTCTCGGAACCGTATGGGGCGTTGAATGCAAGGGGGATATCGCATACGTATCCGGTACGGCAAATGGTTTGCATGCAGTAAATATTAGTGATCCGACAAATCCGACACTAGAAAAAACTATAGCTTCGGGATTTCGTAGCACGAGAACCGCAATTCACGGAGACTTACTCTTTTCCGTAGGAGGGGGTGGAAAACTTAATTGTGTAAATATATCTGATCGTGCGAATCCAGTTGAAATCAAGAGCCATTCCATAGCAGATTATGCTTTCGGCGTGAAAGTGTATGGAGAATATGCGTTTGTAGCCGGCGGCACTCAAGGGGTTACCGTGTTTGAAATAGCTTCGTTTTTAGGGAATCCACAATACTTAGCCCGGCATAGTACGACGGGAAATTGCCGGGCGGTAGCAGTTGACGGAGACATTGTTCTCTTTACTGATGGGTGGGATCTATATAGTGCAAACGTCTCATCAACTTATGAATTTGAAATCCTCGATTCAATAACGCTTGCAGAATACATCGATGAAATTCTCGTTAATGGGCATTATGCTTGGGTCACATGCCAACAGGACGACGTATTTTGCATAAATGTAACAGACCCCTATAATTTAGAGATATTGTCCTCACCAAGCGTCACGGGTATTATATATGATATCAATATACAAGGTGACCTCGCGTATATTGCAGCTAGGACAAACGGGATTCGTGTATATAATATAACTGATGTAAAAAATCCCTTCGAAATAGCATCTACGAATGATCATTATATATCATGGCGACTGGATATTTCGGGAAATACTGCATTCGTAACTGAATTCAATTACGGGTTACGTTGCATCGATATCAGCGATCCATATCATCCAGCGACCATAGGAAGTTATTCTCCATCAATCAGCAATAACTACTATGATGGAAGCGTACAGGGTGATCTTTTCATTTTAGCCAGTAGTACATCAAATTATGGATTATATTTTATCAATGTATCTGATCCCACAGACCCTATAGAGATTGATTATGTCCCTACAACATATGCCCCACAAGATATCAATATTTTCGGAAATTATGCTTTCGTCTCTTGTGGAAATGAAGGATTTGTTGTATATAATATCTCTGATCCTGACAATGTTCATGAAATCGGAAGATATAATACCGACGGCATGGCTATGAATTCTGCTTTGGACGGGACTCTGGCATTTGTAGCCGATCGGGCAGAAGGACTTTTGCTGTTTCAAATTTTTCAAGGGGGAACCGACGATAATGACGGGGATAATCTCAGTTGTCTGGATGAATTATGGGAACATGACACGGACCCGAATAAAACGGATACGGATGATGATGGATTGAATGATGATTATGAGATCTTTACAAGCTTAACTGATCCTCTTGATCCCGACCATGATGATGACGGGATGCCGGATGGATGGGAGGAAAACTATGGACTTAATCCTAAAAACGCCGGAGATAACGACACAGATACGGATAATGATGATCTAATTGCTGTATACGAATATGGAAATAACACGGATCCAGGAGATGAAGATACTGATGATGATAGTATGGACGATTATTGGGAAATTATAAATGGGCTCATTCCAACAAATGGAGATGATAATATGAGCAATGACGATGCGGACAACTTATATGCGGTTTGGGAATATTTGAATGGAACGGATCCAAACGA
>WJKO01000502.1 GCA_014729055.1 Promethearchaeota archaeon
CAGATTTCCGGAACTCACAACAGGTGTGGCTTCTGACAAACCATATCCTTCAACTAAACGACCACCGGTATTCTCTACAAATGCATCTCTTACAGATCTGTGGAGTGGACCAGCACCGCTAACACATAATTCCAATTTTCCTGCTACGCCTGGATAATCATCATAATCCTCGAATTCCGCTAATCTTTTGAATAAAATTTCAGCACCTGCATATACGAATCCTTCTGGAGCAGGAAGTTCCTCTAAAGTTTCTAGTAATTCTTCAGTGTCTGGAGGTCTTGGAAAGAGCAACATCCAACCACCTAATCGTATGGTTGTATTCATTACAACGGTATGAGCGAAAGAGTGGAATAATGGTAATACACCAACACTTCCTATTCCTGGTTTCTCACCGCCAAACCATAGCATGCTCTGTTTCGCATTTGATACCACGTTGAAGTGTGTCAAAACAGCAGCTTTTGGTAACCCTGTGGTTCCACCAGTCATAATATATGTACTAGGATGAGTCTTTACATCGATGTCTACATCTGGGACATTAGGTTCAGTTTTCAATAGATCTGTAAATTCAATAGCACCTGGGTAATCAACTTTTCCTGTAGGAATCTTTTTGAATAATTTTCCCAAAACTCTCTTAAATCCTAAGCCATGAGCTAAATCTGCAACATTGGTATAAATAACCTTTTCAATGCTAGATTTCTCAATAATTGGTTTTATGTAAGGTTCATAGAGTGCGTCCAAAACAATTAAGTATTTGGGTTTAATTATATCCAGTTGATGTAAAATTTCCATTGGTTGATATGTAGGGTTGATTCCCGAAGCAATAGCACCAATTCGAGTGATCGCATAATATCCAACGACATACTGAATACAGTTTGGTAGATGCATCGCAACAACGTCTCCCTTTCTAACTCCTAAATCATGGAGGGCGGTTGCTAATCTCTTTACATAATCTTGAAACTCTTTGTAGGTTACCCATGTTTCTAAGAACCAGATTATATTGTTATCTCCGTATTTCTCAACTTGTTCATCCAACATTTGATTAACTGTTTTTTCTTCGAACTTTGTATTTTTTGGAACGTTTTCAGGCCACCATTTTTTAAACCAGCGTTTATCTTCGCTAACTTGATAATCATCATCACGTTTTATTGGCAATTTCATTTCACCTTTATGACAGTTTGTTATATTTTTTTTTAAAGTAGATTATAAATCTATGAAAGATTTATTACTCTTTTTTAAACAATTTTGATATAATTTAGTATCAATTTTAAATTTATATGTTCTTTAACGACATCAAATAAAGAGATATGCAAAATGGTAATTTCTTTTGAACTCATACAGAATAATTTTGTTATTCTCTTGAAAATGTATGAAAGAATAGTCCTTTCTGAACAAAAATTGAAAAGGTCTTGAACCATATGAAATTTTATTCTTAGATTTGGGCGTAAATCTTTTGGCAAGCAAATAAATAAAATAAAGCAAGATTAAGCGAATTTAACTTAGGACTAATCATAAGAAATAGAAAAAATTAAAACAAATTAAATAAAAATAATAAAAAAATTATGATTAAAATTGGTTAGAAGTTCATTTGTGCTTCTTTTCTTCTTTTTAAAAGGATTGTTGCTACTCCGACTAAGCTAACTCCTGCGACTAACAATATCAACGCCCAAAAGCCTTGAGATTCGAAGATCATATAGACCGAGAAGGTGGGATCGTGCCATATACCGTTATATCCATCAAAATGCGGATAATTTATACCATACAACATGATTTGAAAGTCTATTGTAAGATCAATATCAGCACCGAAATCATCCGTTGTGGTTTCTTCATCTCCTTCAAATACTTCATATTGACTTTTTTGTCCTTCCCAAAGAGCTGTAGGCATTATACTTGTCGAAACGCTAGCGTTTGTTTTGGAACTCTCCGTTCCGTATTCATATCCTGGTCCTGCCATATCAACAAATGGTAGTTGCGCTTCTATCTCTGGATTGAGATAATTTCCAATGGATAATTTATGCGTTTTATCGTTATATTCGGTTTGATTTGCGAGTTGATTTGGAGAAGTATCTTCTTGACTAAGATCCTCTGTTTGGATGTCTAAAACGAAATGTAATACTGTAGAAACGTAGATTATGGATAAATCCAATCCATCAAAATCACTTGTTGGATTTTCATTATCATTCCAAGGAGCTAAAAATTGGTCAAGTTTTACAATACCATTAGCAGCTTGAATTACAGTAGAATTATCTGCTGCCAGTATTCTCTCACTTAGCTTCGGTTCGAAGGTAAATCCAAAATACATATAATCCAAATCATTAACATCGGGATCTCCTTCATATTCGGCTAAATCTACTCCAATAGGTACACCCGAAAGGCCGATTTCGTTCATTTGAAGTCCCCAAGAGACACTCTTCTGCTGACTATCCACTGTTGGTTGTTGAAACTCGAAATTTTCAACATCTCTTAGAATTAATCGATGAGTAAGTTCTGATGACTCTGGAACTTTTGCAACCGTTCCATTAGTTTCGATTGGATTACCATCTTCATCCTTTACTGTTGTATAGTTAACAGTTATTTGATCATCCTCATTTTCATCATTATATAAGAATGCTCCCGCTAATGAATGAGTGAAAAAGAAGAAATCTATATTACACCCTTCAAATGCTCTTGCCGGATTTCCCTGTCCCTCTCCAGTAACTTGGCTTAGTAATTCTCCAACGTCAATCTCGATATGAAAATTCTTTACCCATAGTTGCATGAGATCAAAGGTAAAGTCGGTAAATTTTCTTACTTCGTTAGATGTTCTCACTGGTTCAAACAACCATTGAGTATAACTATCTCTCCTTTGATCTGCTTTATCTTCCCATTCTACTAACTTATTTGAATCTACATCATTTACTCTTTTATCTTCTGAATCTATTACACCATCTGAACCTGTATAATACCATTCTTTTGTTACTGAGTAATCAGATCTATCAATGTAGAGATGGCGGTAAGTGATAGGATTTAAAACAAATAACTCATCCCCCGTAAAGATATCATTAATGTGTATAAGAAACCACGTTATAATCTCTGATCCTTCCGAGATGAGTTCATCTTGATGCTCCTCAATGGTTCCTTGTTCTTCATAAGTTTTAAGTTTATTAAAAAACTCTATGAGTCTTTTCGCTGCTCTGACAAATGACCTGTCATTATCCCAAATGACCATGGTTACGGCTGCTCCAACTGTCATCGTATAATTGTAGGATCCTTTTTTTGTTACTTTCGTATAAGCATATCCATTCCCAAAGTCATAGTTATCATCATAATATTCATAGGGAAGATAATATATCTCCTCTTCATCATTCGCTTTATGGGTTCTTGTTATGTTTCGTTCTCTCGACGCACTCATCACAAAAGTATTTTCGATAACTTCAAATTTACTCAGGTTATCCAATCCTTGCATAAAGAGGGTTGCAAAAACTTCACCTAAGAGTTGACCGCCGTATCCTAAACCTCCGAGCAAACTTCCAAATCCTGCTCCGAAGTTTCGAATTTGTCCCAATCCAATCTCGTCGGGAACTTGACTCGTGCTCGGTTGAGCCTTACTATAGGTCGGCATTGCAAACGCGGATGCCACGATAATCGTAAGTACCATTAATCCTTTGTAGTTTATTTTTTTCAAATTTTATATCCCTCAAATTAAAAATATTTTTTTTTGTTAAATTAATACCTAAATATGTAATAAAATTCGTCTTTTTAAAAATTCACATTCTAATGGAGTAGAAATTTAAAAGAGATGGGTATATGTTATTTACACTAACAATATCGAGCCTACTCTCTTCTCTTGAGGGTTCTATGGAAGGAAATTACTCTTGATCCTTAACAATTTGAATTTTATTTAGATTTAAAAAAAAGCTCTAAAGGAATAAATTTACCTATCAGATAAATAAAGTGAAACATCCAAATCTTCGAATTAATATTAAAATTTGTGTATATCTTCAATTTTGGTTTTACTATTAAAG
>WJKO01000503.1 GCA_014729055.1 Promethearchaeota archaeon
GACTCATTGCATCTATAATGGGGGGTATATTCTTTACAAATATCAATCAATATATCAATAATGGACTCGGAGCAGCCAGTATCATAATTTCGGGTATAATAATGCTTATTCAAGTTCAGAAACGAACATTTAGACCGCATTCCCAACAAACTGATGAGATAGAAGAAACTTTTAAAGAGACGAATGGAAATTTTCAAAAGAGAACTGCTTTATTTTTGGGTTTATTGGCAGGAATACCGCCATGTGTGTTTGAAGTAGCTATTTATTCTCAAGCAGTTACATTTTCGGCATCAAGCGGTATCATCAACGGAATTATGGTTGTGTTCTTCTTTGGTATAGGGACGTGGATCGGATTGTTTCCGCTTGCAGCTTTTGGTCTTATTGGTCCATTAGCTCGCAACAAATTTAACAAAAAAGATAGTATAAGAGCCGATGAAAATAGTTCCTCTTGGTTAGAAACATCTGCATCTAAAATTGAACTAATCAGTGCGATTTTTTTAATTGCACTTGGTGTAATTTTTTTAGTTCTTGCTATATTAAAAATAAACATATTTACCTGGCCCGAAGTTCCACCAATCTAAAGGAAAAATGCCAATCTACAAGAAAAATAACTAATTTATCATTCAATTTCTGTATATCTCTCTATTTACTTCTTTTTTAGCCCCGGAAAATACCATTTCTTGCCAGTTCGGTAGCTTTCATCATATCTTGCAACGCCAGTTGCTTGAAGATTTTCAAGCGCCCTTAATGCTCGGTCTTCAGGCCAGTTTAACCCGGCACAAACTTCTGCCAAGGTGCAGTATCCTTTATCTCTAACAAATTTTAGTATTTCTGATTGGTCGGACGTATACTGAACAGGGAAGAAACTAATTGTCATAACATCACCTTCAAGCTTCTTTATTTCGGGTATGATGTTTTTCTTTCTTAGTTTCTTAATAGCTTTTTCCACGTCATCAATTTCAATTTCACCTCTCAATTCGCCAGTATTTACAAGGTCAAATACGTCTGTTAAAAGCATCAAACCTCCTGTTTCCTCTTTTTGAACCATTACTCGTTGATATGCCAGCATTCCTAATTGCTCATGATCAATTCTGTTCCACTTATTAAACACATCTTTCTCAGTTAATAATTTACGGATAACGTTCGTTTCTTTTATTTCGTAATCTTTTTTGATTTCTTCGACTTCATCTTTTAGTTCATCGTCAAGAGCGATGATGACGCCGTGTTTTTTTGCAATTTCCGCTAATTTTTCTTTCGTCATCTTTTGCAGTTTAGCTTTACTTTCTAACTCTTCCATCTCATATTGTGCCTTTTTTTTCTGCATTTCCTCTTTAAGTTTCATTTTCTTTTGTAATTCTCGAAGTCCCATCTTCTAACACTCTACTTTAAATTAGTATAAATTATCATATAAATTATTGTTCTTATAGAGAATATATTAAGACTGAATTTTACTTAATGTAATCTATCATTAATTTTATCTAATAACATAAATAAAACATTGAATAAAATATTGAATATATATGAGTTGAGAATTATGAGTAAATATCTATTATCATGCCGACCAGGAAGTTATCGCCAATATGCTATGCATGCATACGAACATTTACCCGAGATTGGCGTTAAATACATGGAGATCAAGACACCTTCTAACCAAGAAGACGTTAATTTTACCAAAGAAATGCTTGAGGAATTAAACTTACAAGCATTATCTCTTAACTATCCGATAAATATTGATGATAAAAATAATATTCAAAAATTTGAAGATATCATTCCATTGATAAAACAAATAGGTCCTACATATCTGTTTTCGAGTGTTAAGGTAAAAAAGGAGAAAAAAAGAGCAAAAGGATATCGAATTTTACAAGAGATCGGTGATATTGCGAAGGAAAATGATCTTTTTATCAGTGTTGAAACCCATCCACCTTATAATACCAACGGAGATCGAGGAAAAGAAACGATGGAAAATGTAGATCATCCAAATATAAAGATAAACTTTGACACAGCGAATATATACTATTATAATAAAGATGTTGATGGAAAGGAAGAATTAAAAAAGGTTTTACCCTGGTTATATAGTATTCATATTAAAGACTGCAGAAAGAAAACAAAAGACTGGTACTTTCCAGCAATTGGAGATGGGGAAGTTGACTTTCCCGGTATTATTGCTATACTTGATGGCTTAGATAAAACAATTCCTCTAACTTTAGAGATAGAAGGAATAAAAGGAGAAAAACTATCTCTTGAAGACGTGAAGAAACGAGTAGAAAAATCCGTTAATTATTTAAAATCAATTTGTAAAAATATCGAATAGATATAAATAAAGCCGAGGAAAATTATAAGGAAACTATGGGGTAAAAAGAAAATGGTCAGAGATCCAAAGTTTTTATTAATTCAAAATAATAGATACACAGCGGGTATCGATGGTCCAAATTTAATATTATTCAATTTACAAGGTGACCTCATTCTACGCAGTAAAGAAGCAATGCTCAATAAATTTGAAGGAAAAGTAGAGATTTTAAGGTTTCCCGAGTATTTCCAACTTCTTTCCGCGGAGAAGTATGCATGGGAGATCTATGTTACAACTGAACGTCTTATTTGTAAAAATAATCTTTATAAGATGCGGGGTGCTTTTGAACTGATGGATCATGTTGATAATCATTCAACACTAGCTGTTGTTGAGCCAACAGGTACGGTTAGTGTAAATGATATATTTCATATGGTTGATAAGAAAGATAAGGAATTAAAGAACTATACTATTGCATTCCAGATTGCCTATACGCGTTTATCAAGTATATCCGTAACGAAGAAAGAGCAAAAGCGAACGGGGGAGCCTATACCAGCAGGAATAGACATGTGGTATAAAGACTCGGCAGAAGCCAAAGATTCCCAAATAACAATTTACCCGATTAATCTATCTTTTGAAGACCCTTATAGGCACGCATTACATATCCACACTGAATCATTAAAGGAAAAACTAAGATGTACAAATAGAAAGAAGGATATAGACTCTAGCTTCAATAAAGGTGACTATAATAGTTGGAAATCTACATTAGAGAGATTATTGAAAAAGCCAGATATGTTAGCGCAAGGTAGCGGGTCATTAGATTCCGATAGTTGGGATCCACTAATATTTCAAACACACCCTATTCAATGGCTTGACGATGTCTTCGCACATTCAATAGAACCAAAAGATAAAGTGCACGTCTCTATGTAAGGAGAAGTCAGCAATCTATAATTAAAGAATTGAATCCAAGATATCGCCCAATCCAATACGGATTTAAATATGATCCACCTGTAGTTTCCGCAACGCCATTTCCATCATTTTGTTCTGTCTTAAATGGACTATCATTCCACATCCATTCATCACAACTTCGCCAATCAATTGGTACGGGTTTTGACCACATTTCTTCTGGATGATAAAGTGGGGAAAAAGTCTGAATTATGAAATTATCCATATTTACATGTTTCTCCCAATCAAATAATTCAACTTCGGGATATGGAGCACCAGGTATGGGAGACCATTGCGGATTATCTATATAGGAATCCAATCCGTTTGGGTGGTCAAAGCGCCTCGGCGGATATTTTCTTAAGGACATTCGCATTAAGGTATCTGTCGTTTCAAGCTCGATATATTGTTGAATCTCTATTGGAACTTTACCTAAACTAAACTCATAGATTAAAGATTCGTAACTTTTAGATGTGAATTCCATATACGAAAGAAGATATAACAATTCAAACCAAGGATTCCTGTGATATTTTACACCTTTCCACAATGATTCCATAAAGTGTTCTTGATAATAATTCCTTAATTGCTCATTATCTTCAAAAAAACATAATGTACCAGCAAGACTTATGGCTAAATGCACGTTGAAATATCTACCCCCCCAAGGAAACATCTGATAATAGTCCCATTGAGCATGTTTTCCAACCATCTTACTTAGTAAACGATTATACACGTAATCATCATAAAGTGGCCCCCATTTTTCGGGATGAACGGTTTTACCAATTCTAAGAAAAGTAATAGTATATGAGCTATCCGTGATTGGATAAGCGTTTAACGCTTCCGCCCCTTTTGGGTGTGTTTTTCCATCAGCATCAATAAATTTCCATCCCGAATTCACATGATACGTAAGCATCCTATCTACTGCTTGTCGAATAAGTCCCCTAACCTCGGTATCATTACACATTTTATAAATATAACCCAATCCCATGTAACATCCAGAATAACAATCAACAGAGGTACCAGTTTCACAGCAAAAGGTATAATTTTTACCATTAGGTCTTGTAAAATTACGTCTCACTACTAGATGATAATTCCCCCACTCTGATTCAAATCTCCAAGCATCTATATATTTCCGTGCTTTTGGCGTGTCCGGGTAAACATAACGAGCCATGCTACCATCATCGGAAATTTCACTAAGCAAACTAAATGCCTTTACTGTTTTTATCAGAGTTTCCTTAGTCTCTTCCATTCCCGTTCGATTCTTTTCCCGCTGATAAGCAGCATATCTAAATGCATCTCCGATTGCAAATTTCCCCGCAAAACATATTGCATGCCCAAATCCAGTAAATTCTTTGATTGTATTAGCGGGATGTGACGTATTAAATGGATTATAATCTACCGCTTCAAGATAAGTGGTTCGATTTACAATTCCATAATCTGAAGGCTTGACGTCGTAGTTTACTTGAAGACAAGGATAATAATCCCAACCATCACCAGTTAAATTCTCTGGAAAGTGGTATGTTGACTTTATTTTTTCAAATTTATGTGCAAATTCCATTAAACGAGTAGCATTTCCTTCCATAAATTCGCTATTATCAACATATAATTGTTCGCCAAAAATCTGATTAAAAGCATTTATGTAGGAGAGAGCAGAACCCAATGTATAGAAAGCACTAAAAATGATAAAAATAAGTAATGTAGCAGTCATTATAGTCTTAATATAGGGAATCGTCTTATTTTTGCTTTTTTTAGTTAATGTCATATCAATTCACAATAGATAACAGATAAAATAATTCACAGATAAAATAGAATTTAAAAGTTGAAAAAACATCCAAAATAGAAATTATCAAATGCATAATGAATACATAATCAAATTCATGGTATTTTGTATTACTCTGGAAGATATATCACAACATTTTATCTTTTTCTTCTTGCTTTTTCAAATATAATTCAATACCGGTTGAAATTACTTTCTGCAATTTTCTACGTTCTGAAGGATCAATTGCACATAACGGATATACGTCATTGTCAATTCCTAATACTCGTTTAACCAACTTTGCATCCATAGCTTTGGGTAAATCTTGTTTATTAGCAACACCTAAAACAACAGCATCAGGTCTTGCTTTCTTGATTAAACCCATAAATACACGTTTTGTTGAAAGGACATTTTCTACTGTGCTGTCTGTAACTAACAAGATAACATGTGTCCCCCTTAACAACATAGGCCATAGAGGCGTAAATCTATCTTGTCCCGCAAAGTCCCATAATAAGACATCTGTTTCGGCAATTTTTCCGTCCATTTTCTTATATTGAACGAACATAGTAGGCAAATAATCTAGTGGAATATCACTACCTTGAACTAACTGGTATATTGTTGTCTTACCGACACCACCGAAGCCAACTAATGCAACCTTTATCTCCGATAACAGCAATCGATCTAACGTGTCTTCCATCTCAGCCTTTTGTTTTTTCGTTAAGTTCGGATTTTCAATATAGCTGTTATATTGTTCAACCATTTTCATCATAAAATCTCGAACTTTTTCCTTTAGTTCTTCTTTGTCATCATCGGAATCTGAGCAGATTACGTATATATAACCCGCTGCATGGGTATAAGTAAACATATAATTACCAGCTGGGACAGTTTTCGATGTTCCTTCTGGCATTGTTTGTATTAATCCCGCCATAGCACCTAAAAAACCAGAAACTAAATTCTCATCAACTGGAGTTCTCGAGTAAGTTCGATGATACTTACACTCTTGATTGTTAATTCTAATGACAAATATATCCCGAATCATAATATTTTACCCTAAGTCTTTCCTTATAATATATATTAATTTGTTTGCGTTGTGTTTCTATTTTAATTATATCCCCTAAATAATTAGGGATGGTTTAGAGTTTTAAATTTTAATGTTATTATTACTCCTCTTATTTCTATCTTAAATTTTATCTTATTCATATCTTAAATTTTCTTACTTACTGAGTCTATTTAATTTTTATGTAATGTGATGCTATCCTCTTACTTTATTATTATTTTAATTTTTCATTCGTTTATTTCGAATCTCCATCAGCTCTTTTGCTTCAATATTAACGGCATTTGTATCATTTTTGAATTTATTATACAATGGTGTGATTTGCGAAACTTTCGTTGCTATTTTATAGATAAAAACAACGATAAACTTGCTTGGACCGGACATATTCTTAGCTTTATCTAAAATAACCAAGCTTTGTTCGTCCCAACCCCCAGTAATAGCATGAATGGGGAAAAATATGAGAAATGGTCCACCTATCATTGTTAATAACACAATTGTTATTGCGGATCCGAGCTCAGATAGGGAACTTGAAAGAAGAGGGAATAAAAATTCCATTAAAAGAAAAATATATATCATTTCAGCCAGCCAAGCAATGTATGGGGAAATTATAATATACCACTTATTGAATTGAATCTTAATAATCTTCTTTTTAAGTAAAATAAAACTTGCTAAAAACTTTACTAAGAAACCTAGAGACCTTGATACGGGAAGCGATAGAATTTTTAGAGGTATAGGCACCAAAAAGATATACAAAAAGACTATACGAGCTAAATGCTCACAAGCTAGGTCAATAAATTGATATTCCGGTTTGTTTGCGCCTAAGAAAATACGATCATTAGCGCTTGCATAAGCTAGGAAAAGGCGACCAAAAACATATATGGGTATCATTCTAACGGCCAAAGCAAAGCTTTCACCCATAATTACCCCCAATAAAGGTGCACCTACTATTAAAAAGGGAGACATAAATCCATTAGCGATGCTTGCCCACTTATATATTCTATTTATGTAGTCGCGAGTCAATTCCATTTTTCCGTTGTTATATGATTCTGCAATGGTCGAGGCTGACTCAAAACGGAAAGTTCCGATTAGAACCGCAATATCATAGGCAATAGCATCAATACCCACAATTGTTGCATAATTCGGAAGCC
>WJKO01000504.1 GCA_014729055.1 Promethearchaeota archaeon
AATGTATATTGCAGTCGGAGAGAAACAAGGAGTCCCAAGCGAAAAACTAACTGGGACGATTCAAAATGATATCTTGAAAGAATATATCGCACAGAAATCTTATATTTTTCCACCAGAGCCCTCCATGCGTTTAATCGTTGATACCATCGAATATTGTACAAAATATGTTCCAAAATGGAATACAATAAGTATTAGTGGGTATCATATAAGAGAAGCGGGTTCAACGGCAGTTCAAGAGTTAGCATTTACTCTTGCGGATGGCTTTGCTTATGTGGAAGCAGGAATGGAACGAGGTCTTGATGTTGATTCCTTTGCTCCCAGGTTGTCTTTCTTCTTTAATTCTCACAATGATTTTTTTGAGGAAATAGCAAAATATAGAGCGGCACGAAGAATATGGGCAAAACGAATGAAAAATAAATATAAAGCAAAAAGTCCAAAATCTTTACGGCTGAGATTTCATACACAGACTGCGGGTGTATCATTAACGGCTCAAGAGCCCGAAAATAATATAGTTCGAGTAACGCTACAAGCTTTGGCGGCTGTTTTAGGAGGAACACAATCTTTACATACAAACTCTATGGACGAAGCTCTGGCATTGCCTACGGAAAAGGCAGTTAGAATTGCTTTACGAACCCAACAAATTATCGCTCATGAATCAGGTGTTCCTAACACTATCGATCCGTTAGCTGGATCCTATTTTGTCGAAAAACTAACAGACGAAATGGAGGAAAAAGCAGAAGAATATTTTAGAAAGATTGATGAATTGGGTGGAGTTATACCAGCAATTCGTAAAAACTTTTTCCAGCGCGAGATTGCTCAATCTGCATATCGATATCAGAAGGAAGTAGAAGCTAAGCAAAGAATAATCGTTGGTGTTAATAAATATAAAACCGAGGAGCAAGAAACTCCAGAAGTTCTTTATATTCCGGATAAAGTAGAGGAAGACCAAATTGAAAGATTAAATAATGTAAAAAAGAACCGAGATAACAAAAAAGCCGAGGAAAATTTAGCAGATCTCAAAAAAGCAGCACAAGGGAATGAAAATTTAATGCCTTATATACTCAATTGTGTGAGAGAATATGTCTCGGTTGGAGAAATAATAGGTAAACTTAAAGAAGTATTTGGTACGTATAGGGAGGATGCTATATTTTAATGATGGATAAAAAAATAAGGATAATTGTTGCAAAGCCCGGGTTGGATGGTCACGATCGAGGTGCAAAAGTAATATCTCATGGATTAAGGGATGCTGGTTTTGAGGTAATCTATACAGGGCTTCACCAAACTCCGCAAGATATTGTTCGAAGTGTGATTCAAGAAGATCCCGATGCTTTGCTACTTTCTATCCTTTCAGGCGCTCATAATCGTCTGTTTCCTAAAATAACGAAATTATTAAAGGAAAATGACGTCGATGATATTTTAATACTAGGTGGGGGGATCATACCAGAAACTGATGTAGCGTTTCTTAAAGAGAATGGTATTGAAGAAATCTTTGGACCTGGAACAACAATAGACGAAATATCCGATTATATTAAAAATCATATAAAGCGTAGATTATAATTAATCAAGCGTAGATGATGATAACTGAGGTGTAGATGATGATAACTGAGGACAACAAGGAAAGAATTGACTCACTGATCTCCAAGATGAGAGCAGGAAACCAAAGAGCGACTGGTCGCTTATTGACGTTAGTGGAGAATAATCTTGATGCAGCGGCGTATATTATTAAAAAAATTTATGAATTTACGGGAAATGCATATATTATTGGAATTACTGGAGCCCCTGGTTCGGGAAAAAGTTCATTAATTAACACAATGATAGAAAAGTTCGTTGATGCAGGTAAACGAGTGGGTATTGTTGCTGTGGATCCTACAAGTCCGTTCTCTGGTGGTGCATTACTTGGAGATCGTATTCGAATGAAAAGAAATTTTAGTATTAATGATGTTTTCATTCGATCCATGGCTAATCGAGGTCAATTGGGGGGTCTTGCTCGTGCAACAAAGGATCTGGTAAAGGTTCTCGACGCTGCACAGAATGATATTATTTTAATTGAAACTGTTGGTGTTGGGCAAAGTGAGGTTGAGATATTTAAATCAGCCCATACAACCGTTGTTATTGTCATACCTGGTCTTGGTGACGAAATTCAAGCTATTAAGGCAGGAATAATGGAAATAACTGATATTTTCGTAGTAAATAAAATGGATTTTGCTGGTGCAGATCAAAAAGTAGCAGAATTGGAATCAATGTTGGATCTTAATGAAAAATATGAGGTGTCCAATCCTGATCATAGTTTGATTGTAACGCGTACGCAAGGTTGGCGACCACCAATTATTAAAACTAATGCAATTACTGGAAAAAATATTGATAAATTTATAAGCTTAATTGAGAAACATAAAAAATACCTAATAGAAAACAATCAAATGGAGAATAAGCTTAAAATTAAATATCGATCTGAAGTATTGGAAATTTTAAAGTTCCGGATGACCCAAAACATCGAAGCATTGATTTACAAAAATCCAGAAATTAACCAATATATTGACAAGATAATAGCTAAGGAAAAAGATCCATATTCCATTAGTGAAGAAATACTCTTAAAATTCATTCATATGGGTTAAAAAGTCTTGGAGAAGACGAAGGTAGCGAACTTCTATGCAGTTTTCGGATTTTAAACATGGTATAAGTCAAGAAATTGATGTAATAAAAAGGAAGCCTATAATAAAAGACTATTTTTTGATATTAGGTGGGGGAAAATTCGGAAAAATTGCATTGGATTATGTAAGACAAAAGCGAAATTATCTAATTATTGTGGTAGATAAAGACCAAGATCAATTAGAAAGATTATCATTAAAACCTATTACGTCATCCGAAAAGCTGTATGATATTATAAAAGAACATAGTAAAAGATGGACTCAATCTAATAGCGAAGTCGTTGAACAAAACTCTATGGGCGAAGCATATTTCTATCAATCTGAAGTTAAGAGTTTACCTCTTTTCCTTCAATATGGAATACCAGAATATATAGTACCTGTCATACCCGTACATATTGCTGCAAGACTCTTTATAAGTCTTTTAGATCTCCCGCTGATACATGAATCCCAGAAGATAGAAATTGAAGATATTAATTTAAATAGCC
This sequence comes from Promethearchaeota archaeon, assembly GCA_014729055.1. Classification (GTDB taxonomy): domain Archaea; phylum Asgardarchaeota; class Lokiarchaeia; order Sigyniarchaeales; family Promethearchaeaceae; genus WJKO01. The sequence goes on from WJKO01000504.1 coordinate 3,131, forward strand.
AACTTCATAAATCAATCGGTAATGAAGCGGAATTATGCAATGATGTTCCACTATCTTATTTAGAGAAATATATAGAATCCATTCCAAATGATCTTATTATCAGTAAAGATTCGGATCTGAGCGTGATAATGCTATCCTATGCGAAAGAAGGTGAGATATGCCCTGATAATTGCACAGGACCTGAGGGATATTGTCCACATTTTCATCGAGAAAAACCAGTAACAATGGTTCAAGTTGCTAAGAATTTGAAAAAAGGGGGACTTAAGGGTTGGATCTTCGAAAG
>WJKO01000505.1 GCA_014729055.1 Promethearchaeota archaeon
GAACTAGGGTGGGCTTGGGCGGGTTTATTTTAAATGAGAATCAACTGCATCTCGATATGCACAATAATCGCAATCCTCTCCAGCCTTTGGTACTTCATCTCTATTCAAGCATTCATGAATCTCTTTGAGTGTATCCTCGACCCAATCATCACTTCCTGTGTATGGAAGCAATGTCACATCAAATTCAAGTTTTTTATCAAAGGCTTCATTCTCAGTTGAGCCGTTAGCATAAACAAAATATCCCGTATCGTTTACAATAAAACCATTTTGCCTTAAAAGCCATTGATAGACCTCCATTTGGCGTTTATAGCCATCTTTCCACTCATCTTCAAGAGTAACCTCCTTGTTTACCGCAGTTGCTTTATAATCAACCACGATCAGCTCTTTTTGAGGATTTATCCAAACATCATCTACAGCTCCGGTAACAATAAAATTTGTAGGTTCATGTAAAAACTGAACTCCTTTGAAATTTTCTCGCCATTCATCAATTTTTTCATGCTCAAATGGCACTGCATCAATTCCGTAGGCATCCATAAGTGGATGAGCCGATTGTGCCGCTCTATGAGTATCAAATTCTTTCTTTAACAAAGCATCGACAGCCGAATTGAGCGAAAAAGGGTAGCCCGGTGGTCTTCCGGTCCCGAGTCTGCGATCAATATAAAAACAGCGCGGACATTCAACGAAAAGGTCTATTTTAGAACGCGAGAGCTTAAATGGCTCCTTGCTACTTGGATCGTAGAGATTTCTGGTGCGTTGTGGGTTGTAGTATTGAGACATGTCGATTTATTAAGAATAGTGAGGTGTTTTAAACAATTCAATTTCCTCCTTGCTAATAACTTCATCTAATGAATCTATTATATCTCTATCTACAATGTTTTGTTCTACTTTTCCTTTTAGATCACCTGTAGGAAGCCATTCGTTATTAAACAAATCTGAGTCTTTGCCAGCAGCCAAAAGGCACAATTTTTCTTCATAATTATTCTCATATTCAGATTTGATTAGCATTCGCTGGATCCAAATTTCCAATAAACTTGAATTCGGCAAAAGTTTAATTTTTCTCATTATCTTATCGTAAAGTTCTTTCTTTTTATCTTTATCAACAAGTTTTATTAACTTGCTAATAAAAGCAGTCACAACGGGAATGCTCATAGGGCTGTCCACTGCTATACTTATGAGAATACTAATCTCATCAATGGGATATTTATTCTCATCGTCGTATAACTCCAATAATTTTGTTAATCTCTTTGTAGTTGCCCCGGTATTGGGGAATTTTTCACTCACTTGCAAAGCAATTAAGAGTTCCCTTTTTAATTCTCTACTTTTTACTTTGTGTGGGATTGGAAATTGTAAGTAGTATAGCTTTTCCGGTTTAATGGCTCCCGTTATAACATCGCTTCTTACCTGTGTTTTTGAAGGATTGAGCTTCATCCCTATTGAAGCAAGTATCTCGCTTAACGCTTTCATAATTTCTTCGCCCTTCTGTGGTTCTCTAACAAATATCCTATAATCATCACGATATCGAATGATTCGATAGTCTTCTTCTCTTATACCCAGATCGGAGATTTTTTGACTTAATTTCTGGTCTCCATATGCAAGCACAAATTCCGCAAGAAAATCCATTAAAATACTCCCTTGTGGTATTCCGTTAGTTTGCCCATAGGACATAGATTGAAGAATTTGATCGATTATATTTCCGATTAAACTCTCATCTCTCCTTTTTTCTTTTGCAGTTTCTTTAGTGTGTATCGCCCAAGGTATCGAATGCGTATATATTGCCCCATAACAATCGGTGATATCAGTATGAAACAGGTATTCAAAATCCAAAGCCAATTTAATGGATTCCTCTTCAACATTGTGAAGCCAATAAGTTATCTGCCGTGCTTTCTGCGTATCTAAGGCACTCACAAAAATTGGTAAACTTGCACACTTTATCGAAGGATTTGCATGGAGGTCGCGAATTCTCTTTACAATCAGTTCCCAATTTTCTTTTTCTGTAATTTTGTGCACCAGTGCGACATAAAGAACGGGATGTATTATTTGCAATTTTCGCCACGCATACTTTCCATCTTTGTTGCTAAATAAAATATGATTTACTTCTTCAAAAGCCTTAGCTTTACAAATCTGCTCAAGAGTAAGTTCATTTTCTCTAATATGATCGCTTAAATCTTCAATAATTGTTGAAAAGTCAAAATATTGTGGCAAATCAACAGTTAAATAAGATCCTTTGTCTAAGAAAAATTTTCTAGCCTTTTCATGGTCAACATCAATAATGGTTTTGGTCATAAATTTACTGATCTGATTTTTCAAACATACTTGTTTGATTTGGTGGTTCAATTTTAGAAATAGAAATCACCTTTAACTCGGGTAAGTCATATGGGCCAGATCGCTTTACTACACCAGTTAAAAGAACTTGGTTTTCATCTAAAAACTCATGAAATTGAGTAATGCTCGTTTCGAAATCAAAAGGCGTGCACTTTAACGTTCTATCTTTATATTTAAAGCCTAGATCGTCATATCCTTTATTTATTCTAGTTATCTCACCAGCTATAGTAACTTCTTCTCCATCGCGTAATTCTGGGAAAATAGATTCCTTCTCTAATTCTTCAAAATATTTTTGCCTATTTTCGCATTTGATTTCTAGTGCTCCTTGGTTATAACGGATCTCAACTTTATCAATATTTTCACTTAATGGTCCTACTATTTTCTGTGACCCATAGATAAAATTCTTATTTTTACATAGAGCTAAAACATTGGGGTCACTCGCATATTCAAGGATTTCAGTGTCCAAATTGTATGCTTTATTAGCTCCAAAATGCTCTATAACATCAAAACCATTATTAAAAAGATTGAAAA
>WJKO01000506.1 GCA_014729055.1 Promethearchaeota archaeon
ATACTGGACTATACCAACAAGACATTTCTTTTACAATTCATAATATAATAAATGAGGAATCTACGGACAATACTCTATCAGAAGGAATTGAAAATTATCCTGACCAAGAACCTCCAGTGGAATGGCATGCATCTCAAAATGTGATTAATCAAAGAGTGAATTATGAATGTTTAGCAGTTGAGGATTCTGGAGAACCAATTGGTTTTCCACCTCATGAACCAGATTTATCTTTCTCACAATCTGCACAAGATTCTGATCAATCCTTATATTTTGTACATTACTCATTTAATGAATATAAAGGAGAAACTGAACCATGTGAAGCCTGGTATAATATGCCTGAAATGACTATTGGTGAGATAAATTTTGATATAATGGTGCATCTGAATGTTTCTAATGCAAGAATGTATTTTGGTTTGGACAGTATCAATAATAACTCAAAGATGGTCTATGGATATTTTAAATTAGAAGACCATGATACTTTAGATGCAGTTGAAACTAAAGCATATGTATATCCAAACGGAGATAATACCGGAGAACTATCTGATACTCCACAACTCGTCTATACATCAAGTCCTGGAGATAATTCGAATCCTGCTGGTTTCAATTGGATTCACGTAAAGATTTTCTTCGATACATGGAATGATCTTTATAATATCACATTCAGACAATACGGTATGGATTGGTCTTGGCTTGATTCTCCTTCTTCCGCTGTAATTAAAGGGGATCAAAATGATGGAACTAATAGAACAAATTATGGTGCAAGATTATCACCTTCTCATATTCTGGACAAACTACAATTTAAGTTAGTCAGTGATGCCGATGATCCACCTCAGAAATCTGAAGCTTGGGTAGATAATGTGCAATTTAAATGGTATGAATTCCCCTCGGTTTATGCAGATATTATTTATAAGAACTTAACATTTGGTCTCCAATCATCAGAACCAGTGAGATGGTTAAATAAGACAATTGTTTCTTCTTATGAGCCTCCGGCATATCCCAATGACGTTTCAATAGAATTCAACTCAGAATACTGGGCGGGAAAAACGAGACCGGGATTGCTTACGGGTTGGGAACTAGCACCAACTTGGATGTATGTTATTCCATTCTTCATTCCAAAAAACCAAAAAGAATTAGTCGTTGATACTCTAATAGATTACTTAAACGATTCTGAGAATCCACTTGAGGAGCGAGGGCAATTACAACCGGGAACAAGCTTTTACTATTATACTGATGATGACATAGGACCTTTCCACGAAATGGGATGGGAATTGATGGAAGCCCAATCATCAAAATATACCTATTATTTCAACGCAACGAATTCAACTAAGGACAATTATAAGATCAAAATAGAATATTCTGGAGATACAGGTTATGAAGGATGGTTGAAGTCTTTCAAAATGTATCTTGATGATGAGCGTGGTGCAGGCATAGTAGACTTTGTCCTTATAGGGTCGGAGGGAGTTCCTGGCTTTGAGATCATGACCTTGTTAGGAGTCAGTGTTCTTTCAGTATTCTATATTTATCGAAAATTTCTAAATAACTCCAAAAAATAATCTTTTTTTCTTTTCTTATATTTTTCAAAGAAGGAACAAGGGAGTTTTAGAAAGGAAAAGTTATAAATCAACAAAGAACAAATTTTACATTATATTTTTATAGAAAAATTAAGGACGGAAATAAAAAAGTGAAAACATTAATCCTTGGTCCAGCAAACGCCGGAAAGACGTCTCTAATGCGCACTACATGCTTGGGTTACTCATTCGTGAAGGTGGCAAACTTAAAGGCAACTAAGGGGATCTCGCGTGAGACTTTTATTTTTCGAGGACTTTTAGAATTAAATGTTTGGGATGCTGGAGGACAAGAAAGATATTTAGAGAGATACTTTTCAGAGTCACGAACTGCAATATTCTCCGAAGTAGATATTGCGATATTCATGGTAGACGCTATACGAGTCGAACATCGAATTAAAGATGTATTTGATGAATTTTTAAGTGCCATTAAAGAATACTCTCCCAATCTAAAGAAAATTTACATCTTAATAAATAAGATTGATTTAGATGATTCAAAAGAGGATGAAGTCTTCAAACTCTTAACAAAGGATCTGGATAAGGAAATTCATGATAAATGTGCATTCACACCTGTTAGCGTTAAAACGGGTTCAGCACAGCACAGATTAATTGAAATATTGGATACTAATCTCCAAAATTCAATTTTAGAAATGCAGAAAATGAGCAGAATTCGTTCAGTGCTTGAGAAAATAAAACAGACTAGTTTTTTTGATGTAATCCTATTCAACAGACCGGACGGCTTAATAATATCTTCAACATTGGGTAAATTTGAAAGTGAACCTCTAAAATTCATGACGTTAGAAATCGGATCTTTGGAATCAAATATACATTCAATTTACAGCAAAATGATGACGTTGGCAAAAAAGAAGGTCAATCCAATTGAGTTATCGATTCTAATTTACGAATCCGAAATGAATTATGTTCTCGTTAAGGAAGTATCTGATACTGCAATTATGCTTTTAATCTCGCCAGATAAGGATAATGATAAATTAATGGGAATAATGGACTTATTGTCCTCAAAAGAGAGCCCAATTCAAAATCTAAAAACTGAATTAAAACATAAATCATTTTAGTTCCTTAATTCAGCGCTTAATCAAATAAACTAAACTTATTTCTATTTTAGTTTTTATTTTTACTAATAATCTAAATAAAGACAAGTTACTTCTTCTTTCTCATTATAGGTCTTTAAAGACTTAAAAAACATTATAAAACGAAAGAGGTTGCTTTTTTTTGGCAGCGTATAAATCAGAAGATACTATTATTATGATGGCATTTTCACCAAAATATACAAATACTGAACTGATTTTAGACTATCTCGGCAATTTCTTTATACGAAAAAGCCAAATTGACAAATCTGATCGATTCAACATTATCAGTTTCAATGAAGATGGTATTTTTCATTTCGGAGACTTTACTCATTATGGCGAGTCTTTATTTAAAAAAGTTAAAGCACTAGCCCCCAATATAAAAAATATTAATTTATCAGAGGGAATTTCCCTTGCTATTAATCTTATTATTGACGTTTTTAAGAGAATAAGCGGAAAAGTCTTTAGGTTGATTATTATAACTGATTTAAAAACACCTAAAATAACCATTTCAAAATATCTTAGAGAATTGACTTATCAAGTTGCCTATTTTCCTTTTATAATTGATATTGTTCGAGTTAAAGCATATGATCGCATAGAGGATAAAAAACTCTTATATTTCATAAAACCAACTGGCGGATCTATTTTTTATTACGATAATGAAGATGACGCAGGCGATATAATATATGATCTCGCTGCAAAAAAGAAGTTTGAAAGTTCCTTATTCTCCGAAGGAGATGAATTTGAGATTACTGATGATACAAGAGGTTTAATCGACTTTCTCGCAGCTGAACCTATCGAGCTTCCTTCAATGACAGACGATCTCGAGACAATACGATGTCAAATTTGCGGAGAACGAAAAAACCTTGTTGAATGTCCGGAATGTGGAACAACTTCTCATCGAGCATGTTTGGCTTATTGGGCAAAGTACTCAAATATGGGCAAGTTGTTACCTAATATATTCCGATGTCAGAATTGTTTTAGAATTTTGAAATTGGATCTTGGTTTTGTGGAAAATATCTGGCAAACAGAAAGTCCTGATGAAGGGACTGAAGCTTTTTTACACAACGCGAACGTATTGGGTGCATATAACCAAGAAGAACTTTTATTGGAATCAGATATTGGACCTGAAAATTTCCAAACCCATAGCGAGAATAAAAAAAGTATTATTGGCATAGAAAATGAGAACGAAAAAGATGAAAATTCCTTTTCCCTTTTTGAAGATATAGAAGATATTGAACTAATTATATGCCCAAAATGCGGAAGAATGACAACAAATGAGCATAACTTCTGTGATAATTGTGGATCTAAACTAATATAGACCAAAAAAAATGGTTAAGGTTCAGGTTTGATCAAGAAAACAAAACCTTGTATTTATTCTTCTTCAACTGGAATTTCTAGCAGACTAATTACATTGTAATCTTTCAGATCATCTCTTCCATGAAGAGTTCCCGTCAATTCAATAACAAATCCAATTCCAACAACTTCGCCACCCAACTTTTCTACTAATCGACAAGCTGCTTCAGCAGTTCCCCCAGTTGCTAAGAGATCATCTATCACTAATACCTTATCTCCCTTTGAAAACGCATCATTGTGCACTTCGATAACAGCAGTTCCGTATTCCAAGTTATAGCTTTGTTGGATAGTGTTCGCCGGCAATTTACCGGGTTTGCGAATTAAAATAAACCCCGCATCCATTAGATACGCAATAACACTGCCAAAAACATATCCACGGGCTTCAATAGCACAGACTTTATCAACTTGTATATCTTTAAATTTTTCTACAAGTTGATCACATGCATATTTAAATGCCTCTGGATTCTTTGCGAGTGTTGTTATATCCTTAAATTGAATACCTTTTTTTGGAAAATCAGGGACATTTCTAATGTGTTTTAACAGATCCAATTTAATGCTTCCTCCTATTTTAGTCTTAGATAAAAAGTTACATTACTGCTCCTTGCAAGGAATTTTTACAATTACATCCCCGCTCTTTTGGCAACTTTGGTATTACTGCTTGCAACAGTTTCTTTAGATTGGTTGCATTCTGTTCCATAGTCTCTAAAATTTCCTCAACCGAAACGGCAAGTGGACTAATCGTGCCACCGCATTTTGGACAGTTTTTACCCCAATCGACAATACCACATTTCTCACATTCAGCAGCCCATACATCGAGATCAGTAATCATTGCTATTGTCGAATAGCATAATGCTTGCTCTGCGGCTAAAGTAACCTCTGGATAACATGTCATACCGACAACATCTCCACCCCAAAGACGAAACATCTTG
>WJKO01000507.1 GCA_014729055.1 Promethearchaeota archaeon
GACAACGCACAATCCAATCGAAGGTAGACATAAACGTCTATCGGGGGGTCTTTTTAAAGATATGATGGATTTAATGCATGAATACGGTTATTGCGAAAAACGAGCCTCTGTAAGAGATTTTTACAGCCGATTTGATCCTATAATGTTACGATGTATTCTAGATCGGATGGTAAAGGAGGAGAATATCAACATTTTATTTCACGCAATCGTGAATAAAGTGGAAACAGAGCAAACCGCGGATAATCGCAAACAAATGAATGTAGTATATGCACAAACCAAAGCGGGGACTATTCTGTTTAAACCAAAAATTGTTATCGATTCTACCGGAGATGCCGATGTAGTATTTCATGCCGATGGTAAAGTGTTTATGGGGCGGGAAGAGGACAATTTAGTTCAACCCGCAACATTAATGTTTCGAATGGGAAATTTAGGACTTTTTGCACCTAAGCGAAGAGGGATCGCAAGACGAGTATTAGAGGAAAAGAAAAACGGAAATAAGTTAACCCCTAGGGATGATTGTTTAATGTTTATGGGTAGGACACCAAAAGAAAGACATTTCAACCAAACACGAGTTGCAGGCTATGATTTCACGGATCCGTTTGAATTGACAGAAGCAGAATTAGATGGACGCGAACAAGCAGAGCGTTTTATTCAGTTTCTTAGAAAAAAAGTGCCAGGATATAAAAATTCAATTGTCTTGAATATGGGGACACAAATTGGCATACGAGAGACCCGGCGGATTGAGGGCGAGTATATTCTCAACGAAGAGGACATCATAAACGTTAAAATTTTCAAAGACAGGATAGCATTGGGCAATTATCCGATAGATATTCACGATCCAAAGGGGAGTGCGAAAACCATTATAAAGCGAATTCCCAAAGGGAAATGGTATTCGATTCCGTTCCGATCACTGATTCCCATAAATTTTGATAATTGCTTAGTTGCGGGACGTCCAATTTCAAGCACACATATAGCACATTCGGCTATTAGAATTATGCCCATCTGTTCAACAATAGGGCATGCGGCAGGCGTTGCGGCGGGGATCAAATTAAAAAGATTCAAGAATACAGCGTTTAAAGATATTGAAATAAAACAAGTCCAGAAGATTTTAAGGGAACAAGGTGCAATTTTGGATTAGAAAAAGAGGTTTCTCTATTTTAACACAAAAATATTCTCCGCTTGGAATTCTCCATCAATTGCATTATCCCCAGCGAGTTCGTAAATACCCTTCTTAATTTCGTCTTCAGATACGTGAAATATACGGGCTGCCTCTTCAACATCTATCATTTTATTTATTCTTAAGTATCCAAGGATTTGTTTCTTAAGAGATTTAACATCAGTCTTGGTTTCTTGTTTAAAACTATCATTATCCATACTTGGGGCAGCTTGATCACTTTCTTTAGGTGATTGCGCAATTTTAGTCACATTATATTGTTTTTTTAAAATAACGGGCGATACATGTGGTTTATGTGGTATATTAATGCCTTCCTTGAATTTTTTAAATTGTATTCCCATTTTAATTAGACCTATTGCTTGTAAGAATATGCCGAGTGGCCATAAAATTATAAATATCATTAACAAACCACCGACTTTCATCAGTTTAACTCCCTTTTTTATGTTATAGAACATATCCATAGAGAATAAATCTTGATATTCCACAAATCCACGATCTAAAGCATTCCAAGCAATGATTATGATAATACCGGATATGAAAACAAGGATGACAAAAACAATAGCTGCACCGATAATAGAAAAGATCATATTAAAAAAACCAAATACGCCAACATAACCATCATCAGAAATCATAGACTGAAAACCGCCAAATTCGCTAATTATAGTTATTACTAAGGCCAAAACTGCAATCATTTGCATTGACCATGCTATTAAATGAAGTAATACATGTTTTTTCCACTCTCTTTTATCTTTTATCGTAAAGATAAAAGAGATTACATTGAAAATTAACATGGGAATAACAAAGAATATAACAATTGGATGGTATTATTTTGTTAATTTATATGACTTGCAATTGTTTAAAGGAACTCATTTTTAAACAGAGCAATGCTATGTTTAAAGAATTGAATCATTAATATGTTCTCCATAACTAGTCGGTCAAAAAACCGGTTTTTTACCCGATGCGATTGCAATTAGTTCTTGAAATTTTAAAAGAAGATTCATGACATTCTCGTTATCATGAAGATTATCTGCCAAGATCAATCTGCTGACCTCTCTTTCTTTGCTTGTATAATCTAAAAGTATTTCTGATTCGTTATCGTTCGGTTCCCGATCTGGAAAATTGAGATTCTCAAACTTTATTGTCTCAATTAGATCCCAGACTTGTTCCGTTTTATCTTCTAACGACAACATTCCGCTGAATGGAACGGCCTCATCCTTAAATTGCGTGATTGACATGTGCCCTTGGGCATCTAAAACTACATCCCAATCCCCTGTCTCTCCCGTTGTATCTGTTCCTCGAAAAACAAAAACCTTCATATCTGACATTTTATCTGGAAAAATATTTGTTGAAGAAACTTATAATTTTTCATATCACATATATATCAATTATATATGACAAATTCAAATGCTAATAGAAAGGCGAAGAAGAACCCAAATAAAAAGATAAAAACCGACAAAAGCATTCGTAAAATTGCAACACCGTATGGTAAAATTGATACTCTACGAGTAATGATAAGGAATGCATTTGGAGTGAATACGAGGAAAAACGCAGAGATTGTGAAATGGCTACCTAAGAGAATTAAGCTCAACGAAGTATCCGAGACTAGAACAAAAGTTGCCTTTATCGGAGATCTTATGGACATGGAGGGGAGTCGGCTCGAAATTTCTGAGGAAGTAATTGAATTCATTAGTGACTGCGATTTTCTTGTCGGAAATTTTGAAGCAACAATTACAGATCGCGTTGGATTTGAGGGCGTTATTTACGGAATAGAGCAACGTCATCAGAAAAACATTATGTCTTCTTTAAAGGATCTATTTAAACCCGAGAAAACATACTTAAGTGTAGCCAATAATCATGCAGGTGATTTTGGTTTAGCAGAGTTCAAGAAATCCGTGGATAGTTTGAAAGATGCAGGATTTCATGTTTGTGGGTGGAAAGACAAACCATTTCTTGATATCAACGATAATATCAGACTAATTTCAGGTACACAATGGTCAAACCAAATATGTGACTATGTGTTTAGATTGAAAAGCTCTGATGCTTTTATCAAAGACAACTCATTTAATATACTCTATCCACATTGGAGTAATGAATTGGAACTATGGCCGAGACCAGAAACAGTCACATTGGGTCGAGAGAAAATAAAGGAATTTGACGCAATATTAGGACATCATTCCCATGTTCCGCAAGCAATAACCTCGGAAAAAACTAATACTATACGGAAAATAATAGCATATGGACTGGGAGACTTTTGCACGGGTTTAAAATATAAAAAATATCATTATGGGATTATCGTAAAAACTGAAATTGGTAAGAATAATGATAATGAAATGGTAGTTGGC
>WJKO01000508.1 GCA_014729055.1 Promethearchaeota archaeon
AGGTAACGGTTACTTAGTAGAACATATTCTGAATATATCTGAATTAGTCAAAAATACTGGTATTAAATTGAAAATAAACACAGTAGTCACTAGACTTAATTATAAGGAAGATATGAGTTGGTTATTACGCAGTCTAAATCCCGACCGTTGGAAAGTCTTTCAAGTTCTCAAAATAGCAAACATGTGTTCGCAGGAAATTGATGCATTGTTAATTAATGACTCGCAATTTAATGAGTTTATTGCACGGCATAAACGATTTAATCCGATAGCGGAAAACAACCAATTGATGACTAATTCATATTTAATGATTGACCCTCAAGGGAGATGTTATCAGAATTCGGACGGATATTACAAATTCAGCAAGTCTATTCTTGACATAGGAATCAAGAATGCATTAGATGATATTTCTTTTAACTTTGACCGGTTTATTGCACGCGGAGGATTATATGCATGGTAAATGGAGTAATATATTTAATAATTCTGAGAATCAATGATAATAGAGGAAAATATTATGACAAAAAAGGGTAGAGGATCTACCGTAAATAAAAAATCCAAAAAGGGCTTGATATTTGTTAAGAATACCTGTTACATCAACAATTTCACCCTTAGAGTATTCTTTGATTCTAAAGAGTCCAAAAAAAACACTAAGAATAAAGCAACACAAAATGAAAATATATTTGATCCCTTTGACTACGAATTAAAAACGAAAAAGAACGATGAAATCAAGAAGCAGATTAAATTCATGGAAGAAGACGGCAAAATTGCATCAAATAGTGCAATAAAGAGCGGTGAAGCTAATTTGTGGTTAAAATCTACGGATGCAATAAACACGGAATTGTATATTAAAATAAATCTTGAAATTACAGATAATATTAATCATGCGTATAAATTAGGAAAATTGAACCAGGAATTAGAAGAGATAAAGGACAAATATCAAAAGTTCGAACCTGTTACTAAAAATCAAGATATATTGGACTCATTTCTAAGCCCCCACATTTATGGATTGAAAAACAGCTTAAATTCTTTAAACGATAGTATAGAGATTTCATATTCTCTCAATGGTATATATTTAGAATTATTTGATATTTCTAATCGAAAACTAATTTATTATGCCTCCAATAATCAAGAAATAGAAGAGGAAAGTCTTCGAATCTGTGTAAAGATCAATAACCAAGAGCTAAATATATATTTAGATGAGAATAATCAGTGGTATATTGAAGAAAAATATCTGAATAAAGTACCAACAACAGGTAATTTAAGAATAATCCCCAAGAAAGGAAATAATAATTCTCACGATAAAGACAAGTTTTCATCTTGTTTAAACTCTCTATATAAATTAAGGGATAATCCTAATTGTCATGGTAGCAATATTCTCCGTCAAGTATTAATCAAGCACAATGAAAATAAAAGCACTAATCAGTCTAATTCTATAATTAATAGACAATTTAAAGAATTTGGTCTACTAGAATACTATAAAGACCTAGATTCTCAACAAAAGAAAGTAATAGTAGAATCTACTCGGAATCCATTTACAATTGTAAATGGATGTGCTGGTTCTGGAAAAACCGAAGTAGCAAGTTTATTTACAGTTTTATTATCTCTAAATAATAAGAAAATCTTAGTTTCTAGCGAAAAAAATAAAGCTATTGATAATTTCTTGGAAAGAATTGATAAATTCAATAACGAAGAACACACTATTAATATAGCAAGGTTTACAAGTCGTAACTATGATATAGACATCGAGAATATCAAAAAATATGACATTGACAATCAAATTGAGTCATTAAAACAATCGATTATAAAGAAATGCTCAAATAGCAATGAAGACAAAAAATTGTTAGAAGACTTTCGCAAAGTATTCAGAAGAAAACGAATTTTAAGTTCTCTTATATGCATGACATATGATATTTTAATAACTACATTTGGTATGATAGTGTCTCATAAGTTGTTCCAGAACTCAATGCAAGATTTTGATGTTAATATAATAGATGCAAGTAGTAGTACTAATTTTAGTAGTTGCAGTTTAGGTTTACATTGTTCTAAGGCCTGGATGTTATTAAATGATAAAAATCAAGTCAACCCATTAAATCCAAAAGTGTATTTATTAAAGCAACCTTTAAGATTTCCTAAACCTGTAGAGATACAACACGCTAAAAAATATAATCCCAATAATAGAATGCGAAGAACGGGGAATATTAATTTTGGAGACCGAAAATATAATTCAGGAATTGCTTCCCTTTTTAAGAATTATAAAAATCAAGCAGAGATAAAAAATATTGAATTAACGAATCAGTATCGAATTCACCCAGAATTATATGAAATTATATGTAAGGCCTTTGGCATTGAATTTACAGGGTCAAATAAACAAAAGTCAAATTTAGGAAAAATGAAGATACTATCATCTTTAATCAAGTCGAAAAGTCACCTAGATTATGTTATTAGGAGAAAGAACGAAATTTTAAACTCAATGGGAACCTACATTGCAAATTTTGTCGATCAAATAGAGTCTAGGCAAAATAATAAGGATAAAACTATAACCATTGGTGTCGCTTGTACAGATGTAATATCTCTAAAAGGAGTAATTAGGGATTATCAAATGCAAAGATACAATGAAATAATTAGCTATAGAAGAAATTATTATTCAGACAAAATGAAAACAATTGAAGTTGTTTTTTGTTCTATTGAGAAACATCAAGAACGTGAATATGATGTTTTTATGCTCGGTGTTATTAATCATAAGAGTAAAAAATTTAGAAACCGGCTATATACAGCTTTAACAAGAGCGAGTATTTATGTTAAAATATTCGGACCAGAAACAAGAAAATCAAGAATAATGAAAACATATATTCAAAGAAATAAAACCATTCTGGCGGAATTAAGGCAAGGAGGTAAATGAAAATGACCTTTGAATCTTGTTTCTATAAGAAATTGGTGGTGTATAATATCACAAGCTCAGTTCTTTTACAACTACCGGACGAAGAAGAATTAGAGTTATTTCGTGTCATAAGAGAAATATGTATTAAATATGGTGAAATTTCGCCCAAACTATTAGAAAATTCATTTGGTCTTAAATCGTCGATTTCTGAGAAACTACTTAGAACGATGGCTCTTAAATATAATATTTTGGAAGGATTAGAACGAGAGGATACTGTCTTTTATAAATTACGATCTGATTTTTCACCAAATGTGAAAAAATTAAAAGATAATATTTTCAAGGTTAGTTCATTTGCTAGATTTACAATCTGCTTAAACCCGCTATTAATATTAACTAAAAAAAAGCCATTTCTAACAATACCCGACGATCTGGACAATTCAGTCGACATTGTCAAAAAACTGCGTAAAATCAATGAAATCATAAATTTTCCTCAGCCTCAGAAGGATATATCGGTTTTTGGAATTCCAGAAGAGTACATAGAAATTGAGCTGAATGAGGGAATTCACCTGAATGGTATTGCAGAATGTAAATTGGTGCAAAATAGGCGCAATTTTAAATTGTTAAGAGGTGATTATTTGCTCGGAAAAATAACCAAAAATCATCCAGAATATAATGATTTAATTTCAGAATTAAACCAAATCAAATCGCTAAAAAGGGAAAGTGTGAATTCAATAGTTAGAAAAAAAATTGAAGAATTATTTGATGAAAAAAATTTTTCGATGGATTTACCAGAAAACTATGAGAATATCACCATAATTTTAAACGACAGTAATATTAAGAAGATTGGCCGGTTTTATAGACTCTTTAATGAACAAAATGGGAGAACATTAGATTTTGAATTAGAAAATGACTGGTTTATATCCTTACGACTAAAAATTAATTATGCTAATTCAACTCTCGATTTTTGGATAAAAGTTCTTAAGGAAATCGATGAATGGTTTAGGGAACATAGGACGTCCCTTATTAATATTGAAAAACATAAATTCCTCACTAAAATTGAAGAGTTCATCAAGGATTTTGCTTCTTCAACTAACAATCTTAACATTAACTACTCAGAAGAAAATATCTGCAAAATATTTCAAAATGTCTGTAATGATAACGAAAACGATGTTTTTCACATTATCAACGCTAAACTTAAAGAATATGAGGTTTTTAGATAAATGACAGAAAAAACTAAGTTGTCTCGTCGAAATAAGAATAGCAAATTGATTTTTCATAATATAAATAAAGTATTCAGATCCACCAAAAATGTCGATGTACAAGAGCATAATCCTCCTCCTGCTCTGGATCCTAAAGACGAATATTCATTCTGTTTTACCCACATTAATAACGATGATGAAAGATCTATCATAGGACAGTATAAAAAAATAATAAACGATGCAGTCGCCAACAATACATATCTTCTGATTTGCAGCTATTACTTTAATAATTACGAAGCAATAGAACTTTTAGAAAAAGCATCGTCAAAATTAAAGGGAAAGATATATGTCTTAGTAGGCAATCAAAAAGATACCAATATATCATTCAATCAGCATTTAGAATGCATGGATAAAGGTTTTTTATCGTTAATAAGCAATGGTATATTAGTTAGATGTGCGAATAATGCACATTTGAAGTTTATTAGCAACGGCAATGAATGTCTAATACACACAACAAATTTAAGCACACAAGGTCTATTTTACAATCCTGAGTTTGGTGTTCGATTAACATCAAAACCAATGATTGATGCTTTAAATCGATTATTCTCATATCTTTGGTTTAAGCAAACCAATTCGATGTTATTAAACGATGGTTGGGATACAATTCCGGAGAACGATAGAGCAGAAATATACGTTAATCGTCCTTTTAGACATACATCTAAATCTAAAAACAAACTCATTGTTTCATCAAAGGATGTTATACGTGAAATCAATTCAGGTGCCCAAATTGTTAGTAACGATTGTCTATTTGATGTTATTGTTGATTTAATGGATTCTGCTCAGAATGTAATAGACATTGCAATGTATAAAATTGTTTTTTCAAAGGGAAAATTAGAGAAGATTAAACAAAAATTATTGGAAAAAGCTAAGGATTCAGTTAAAATCAGGATATTAATCCCTTCAGTTAAAGTAAAGATCTCAAAATTTATGAGAAAAAGCTTAGATCAGTTGAAACACAAGAACATAGAAGTAAAATATTATCGGGAATTACATGGTAAATGCATTATAGTTGATAATAAGGAGACCTTAATCATGACTGGAAATATGGACAAATATTTATTAGATGATACTTCGAAAGATATTGGATATGTTATGAAAAATGCTCATTTTGTGCAAAATTCGATTAAATTTTTTAACCACATCTGGGATGATGCAGCAGATGAATGTGAAATTGATGTTCCTATTGATCTGCATATCAACTTAATTATAAGGTCTTATGAACAAATATCATCAAGAATACCAATCTCTGTACATAAATTAGAGAATAAAATTCATAGTAGTAAATCTATAAGATTTTATAGGGACAATCTGGAGTGCTTATTAAGCATTGAATTAGGTTCGGGGCGTCCCTGGAAGCTTTATATTAAACTCCACAATAAAGAACCAGTAGAAGATCAAGGTGATACTTTGGCGCTCTCTGGTATGATTAATCATCACCAAGACCTCAAAAGAAGCAAAGCAGAATCATTTTCTGTTAGAAATCTAAGTCTGAAGTTACTTTGGAAACTGAGATAAAAAATATATACTAAAAATTCACTATTTTCAACTCTATAAGTTTTAACGTCTATTAATACAGGAAAGTTGCAGAAACCCATAACAATAAATGTAAACTAGAAAATTCTAAATGATTTAAAATATAAAGATTTACTTTTTTAAGAGGGTTGTTATTAAATAATTTCCTCTTTTTATTTAATTACTTGTCTTAATTAAATAGTTTTTGAAATTCTCTGAAGAATACGGAGATACCAATATTTTTTTTATTACTAATTCATGGTTGTATTTATATTCATGTTTTTCTAATTACAAATTATGATTACAGAGATTGGCATTAATAGATTTAAAGGAATTCAAACACTCAAACCAATAAAAATTAAACCCGTCACGATATTGTGTGGAAAAAATAGTTCTGGTAAAACATCTATTTTAGAGAGTTTTATTACTTAAACAATCGATAGAATCGACTGGTTTTTTGAATAATTTAAGATTAAATGGGAAATACGTAA
Organism: Promethearchaeota archaeon; assembly: GCA_014729055.1. GTDB lineage: Archaea > Asgardarchaeota > Lokiarchaeia > Sigyniarchaeales > Promethearchaeaceae > WJKO01. The sequence continues at coordinate 6,138 of WJKO01000508.1, forward strand.
GATTAGGATCTTTTAAAGACATATCATGGAAGCATGACTTAGATCAAGAAATAGAATTTAAACTAAAAATTAAACCCGAAAGTGGATTCAGAGATGACGACAATCTAAGTCTGTCTTTCCTTTTTTCCAAGAAAAAAGAATCTAAGAACATATTTGATATATCTATTTTAAGGAGATTTATTGTTGAAGGAACGAATGATAAGGGATTTCTAAAGTTAACTTATGAAACTGATGAATCTCATAACTCTTTATTGAAATGGCAAATTTCTCCGACAAGATGTTTGAGTTATATGAAGAAGTCAGGTACTACGGACTTTAACGAAGAAATCTTGGAACAACCATATTTATACAGCGGATTTCCTCCCGCTAGAATTTATTTAAAACATAAGCCCGATGAAGCTGATATTATAAAAGACTTCCAAAATGAGAACCATACACTGATAAAAATAAAAAATAGAATTGATTCTTTTTTAAGTAATAAAGGAGCCTCAAAGGTTACTAAACATAAATTTATTGATACACTCTCTGTATTATTTGAAGAAATCGATTATGAAGAAATTAATAAAAATAGTCACATCCTGCGAAGACTCTCGCTACCTAACAAAATCAAATACGCACATATTGATAAATTAAAGAAATATGAAGAAGAAGACTTCAAGGAACATTTAAGGTACTTATCTGATGTAATACAAAGGGAGTTATTTCGTCAATACACATATTTTATAATTTACTTTGTAAAAGCTTTAAAAACATTAGGAAAAGAATTAGACAAAATTTCTTTCATAGGACCACTTAGAGAAGAACCTGCTTTACGTTATATTTGTGAGGATCAAAAATTAGAAATTGGAAATAGAGGGGAAAACGCCCCTTTGATCTATGAAAGTGAAAAAAATAATACTGTGGATTCGACATTCGTTATTACAGATGATGAATATAAAAAGATAAAAGGGAAAACTATTTCTCAAATTCTAAATAGGTGGTCAGACTTCTTTGGATTTGGAACTTTTAAATCAAACATTGCTAAAGAGGATAAATTGTTTAAATTTCAAATAAATAAAGACAATCTTGGTTATAGGTATATTACGACTACGTCATCAAAAAAGCGATAAAAGATCTGATTCAGAGCTTGCCACGTAAAACTCGTGGTAAAAATAAAGGAGAATTAAAACGCGTCACCATCCGTCAGGACGATATTGATTTCTAATATGAGATTTGTAATTGAAATTTTAGATTATATTTCTGAAATATTTATTAATTTATCGTGACGGCTTTCTGTGAGTTTGGAAAATATGTGGAAAATACAACGTTATTTTGACGGAACGTCAAAAAAAATTAATCTTGTTTTTAGTTTTAAACAGTGTTGATAAACCATCTGTTCATTCCAATGACTCTGTTTAATTATTTAAATCCATTAGTTAATCGTTTCATCATAATTTACTTTAACGATGTTTATATTCTTGATATTTCTCTATCAAGGAACTTTGTTTTGATCCTTGAAATCCAGTCTTGAAGATATGATTCGTCTCCGATTTTAAACAATTTAATAG
>WJKO01000509.1 GCA_014729055.1 Promethearchaeota archaeon
ATAATAAATAGTGTAGTATCCTTCTTTCTCTTTGCGAACCAACCCTTGTATCTCTAAGATTTGCAGATGGTGATTAATAACATTATCCTTCTTGTCGAAAATTTGTGCAAGCGCGCAAGTACACATTGGTTTTTTCTGCAATAATTTGAAAATATAGAATCTTAATTCATTACTTAAAGCCTTGTAATAATTGTATTCTTCTGATGTTTCCTCATCTGTCTTTAAATACTCAAGAACCTTTCTATTCTCCGCTAAAAAATCGTCAGGATCCGTATCTTTATTCATGTGGCTCATGTAATTTTCAAATCGTTCTCTTCGATCGTCTGCCATAGATTCTCATATCCTTAAAACAAATAATGATTCTTTAATGTTTTTATTCTAAAAATATTTGGAATGAAAAGGTTTTTATTCCAAAAAGTTTTAGATCAAATTGAATATAACTAGTATTGTATCATAAAAAGTCATGATATAAGTGATTAAAATGGATGCAGAACAATTCAAACAAGCTAAAAATATACCACAATACGATGTATTTATGGAAACCGTGTTGGGATTTGATGGATTAACGATGGACGATTATAAAGATTTTATGGAAAAGGCATTCATGGCAGTGTTTGGTTCCAAAGATAAGGATCCAATAGAAATCTACGAAAAAGCAATAGAAAAGTTGCGTATACAATGGACGGCATCTGATGACTTGCCATTTCATGGTCCGTGGCATCATGGTATGGTTCCAGCAATCTTAATGCAAGCGATTAAAAATAGCGGATACAATATAGAAGATTGGCAGATTCATGAAGCATTTCAACGAGGTATGAAAATACCCGGTGGTGGGTGCGGTTTTTGCGGGATCTGCGGAGCAGCTTCTGGTTTAGGAATTGTCTTAAGTTTGGTTCAGAAATCAAATCCTTTTACAGGAGGTGCAAGAAAGAAGGCGTTATCGGGTGCATCAAAAGCTATCGAGAGGGTAGCTAAAGTAGGCGGCGTGAGATGTTGCCGTTTAAGTACGTATCTTACAGTTGATATGGCCGTCAATGAATTAAAAAACTTTGAGATAGAATTGCCGGATCATGGCGTAAACGCCCGTTGCACGGTCTTTAAGCGGAATCCAGATTGCCACGGAGATAAATGTCCGTATTATCCCAAAGATTAATAATTCTTCTTAATTGGTGAAATTTTCAAAATACTTCCCCCTCCACATCTTTCTCCTCCACGACTTTTTACTCCACGGGTTTCCCCCTCATTTCTCCGACCTCCACTTCTCCCCCATTCTCTTCTGGGTCCTTCTGCCCCTCCTCCTCGTCCTACTAATATATTTTCTATACTCAATAGATATTAAATAGATATAATGGATAAATAGAAATCATGTCAAAAAGAACTAATGACTGGTGGAAAGATATGAGTTTAATCGCAAAACTTAATCTTATTGTCATGATGCTAAGTTATGTGGGTCTATTCGTCAGTGGATTCTTTGTTTATAATGATAATGGCATTGAGGGTCTTAGAATTTTAGGATGGATAATTTTTGGAATTGGTATCATTCTGTCCGCTTCACCTAATCTTTATTTCAAAAAACACGGCGGTGTTGAAAAAGGGGAGAGTTACATCAAAACCACGAAACTTGTACGGAAAGGCATATATGACATAATCCGGCATCCTCAATATACAGGTGGATTTTGGTGTTGCGTGGGTATCACATTAGTATTCCAACATTGGATTCCGATTATTCTCACTCTTATAGCCGTTCCAACTATTTATTATGGCATGTTTCCTGAAGAAGAATCACTCATTGAAAAATTCGGCGATAAATACAAGCAATATATGCAAGATGTACCCCGATGGTCTATTTCATGGGGCCTTGTGAGAAAACTAAGAAGGCAACAACAATATCATCTCAAGTGAATATTTAAGTGTTTTAATGAGAAAAATAATCTATGAATGGAGAAAGTAAAGAAAGCCAAGTCAAAAAAAAAGAATCAACAGAAAATCCAGATAACAAAATAACAGACCAAGATAACAAAATAACAAATAACGGAAAAGAAATTGCAGAAAACGACGTTGAAGAACATCAACAATTGATAAAACCAAACAGACTCCGTGAATTTAAGTATGTGAAGGAATTTCGTCAAGTTAGTATCAAATTATTTAAGATCGCAATCTTGTTTCTGATAATATTCAGTTTTTTCTATTTTATCAAGGTCTCGATTCAAGGATTGATAACTAAGACTTGTGATCCTTGGAGTGCGTTGTTTGATTCTTTAATGGGCATAGCCGTAATATCGATACTCATTCTCGCATATATGGCGGCTCATACCCGAATCGGATGTCTTTTAACGCTAATTGGATTTGCATATTGGTGGATGGTTCCATGCAATTGGATTATAAATGAATGGCAAGATTTTCAATACGCAAATCAGGGTACATATTTTACTATGTGGACTATTTTTATAATTTTAGCGATAATCGCGGGACTTGCCGTCATAAACTTCCTTGTTGAGACGTTATATTTGAAATTAACCAAGCGTTCGATATTTTGGGGACCTTGGTTTACTGATATAAAAGATATTGGAACAATAAAGCAAGCATTCACTCTTAAGAAGTTTTCGAGAGAGCAAAGAGAACGGGTGAAAAGGGGTGTGATTGCGTTTTTGATTGCCATCGGACTTGCAACTCCCGGAATTTTACCTTATTTGGATGCGTATCCCGTTAAAGTGAAAATAACGCCTAAAGACTACAATATTACCTTTAATTTCTGGGCACATCCTAATATGACAGCAGATTATCGTGATGATGAAAGAACATATGAATGGTATGAAAATTATGGTTTTGGTCCGCGCTATTATACGGAAGAGGCATTATGGCAGTTCAATAATCATTCTGTGAATCTGGATTTAACATTTGGTACATTTAATGAGAGCGATGTTGACCTATTAAAAGAATGGGAAAACAGATGTCCAAATATCACATATAGAATTGTATTAGCACCGAGCGATAACACTAATCTGTCCAGTATCGTGCCCAAGATAATTACGACGACTGAATTGATGATTGAATATAGACAGAACGGCACCCTATCGGGTTGGAGGGGTTTTTGTTTCGATATTGAAGGTGAAATCTTTACCTTTCATTCCTCTTTTGAAAGTTTTGAGGAAGCTGTGGGTATGTGGAATACCGTATTTGATTATGTTGAATCGCGTTCCGAAGATATTGGTATGACTATCGAGATGGAATGTGTGAGTGATCCTTGGACGTGTAAAGACATCCCATTTGATGGTGATCCTGATATTCAAGTCGAAAGAGGCTTTAACTCTTATTATCCGCTTAGATTTACCACATATGCACCGATGATTTATCGATGTTGGTATCAAGGCGATACACCATGGGGGAGTGAAATGGATTTTTCCGATCCATGGTCGACATCTTATGAAGTATACTCACGTCTCTTAATGTTAAACAACACTATACCTGCTGGAACGCTGGGATTCTATATTGGAATCACTAATACAAGCTGTTATGGGAGGGATCGAACTCAATACGAACCTTATGATTGGCCAGACGGTGAGAATACGGGATTATACAATCTGATGAGGGATACGCTTATTGCAAAGCATTTCGGTATGGAAGAGATCACCTTCTTCCTCGCGTGGACGTGGTTAGAAAACGAGCATTCAATGGGAGGGGTGTTTGAGAGTTATGGTGAAGATTTTCTCGACGTAATGAATGAAACGGTAAATACAAATCCTCCCGAGGAATTTCATGTATATTATAATCATGGAGATGCGGAAGTTACGGAAAATTTGAGATACGATTGGGTCTATGACTGCATGCGTTTAGAGGGTATTCTGAGATTTATCTTATTCTGGTTTATTGCGAGTATGTTTGTAATATATGAAAAACAAATTCTAAAATTACTGGAAAAAGTGTTTAAGAAAAAAAAGGCAAATAAAACAAGAGAAATGGCAAAACCATAACACATCTTTATTTTTTTTTATTTTAAATCAATTGGTTAATTAAATTATTTTAAATAATTTCACGCGTTAACATAAGATTGGGATCATGTTTTTTTACCAATTTCTCAAAGTAGCTGTCCGTCATTCCTGCTAAAAAGTCCCGCACGATTAATTTTGGCTCTGATTCCTTGAGTTTATAGTATGGATAATCGCGAATATCGTCC
>WJKO01000510.1 GCA_014729055.1 Promethearchaeota archaeon
AAATAATAGATAAGGGAAATGAAAAAGGATCAGAATCGAAATAAAATGGAAAGGGGGTATAAATTGTAATTCAATTTTAAGTTGTAAGATGAAAGTCATTTTCATTAGTATTTGATTAAATAAGGGTAAATAAACATCGAAAAAATAAAACACAACAACTTAAGATTTCGTTTGGGTCTATTAACTCTGGAGATCGATTATCAATAGGCAGCAAAAAACAAGAATCAACATATTTATCAGTTATGCGACGGTTGATAGGGACAAATATCATATTCCCAAGATTAAATATTATCTTGAGCTCTTGCCCGAGGTTAATAAGGCATTTATTTGGGAGACGGATGTTAAAGAGGATATATTTCTCTATATGGAGCGTAAAATCAACGAGAGTCAGATAATGTTAGTTTTTTGTTCGCCGAACTATTTGAAATCCGAATCTTGTATGAATGAATGGAGCGTGGCAGCCAGACTGAAAAAACAATTGATTCCGATTTATGTTTCGGAAAAAGATTGTCCGAGTCTTTTATTAAATAAAAGGGGTGTAATTTATGATTTTTTTAAGAATGCGACTGATAATTTCGCGAAGATTAGTGAGGAAGTTAAAAGACGAATCAAATTGATACAAGAATTACAATCGAGGGATAATGATTAAGATAGTGGACATAGAGAACAGAAAAAGAATGCAAATATTATTTCATTCCCGTAAAATGTAGAAGAATTTACAAGGTTACACAGTTTTATTCTAAATTAAAAAGATAGAGCAAATGACATTATTCCTCCAAATACAGCAAACGAAAAAGCCAATACCTGAGCGAGAATAATGATCGGTAAAAAAATCATAGCAAGTATTATTCCAATAATTCCAATACACATAACGCAATTAACATCAAAGTTCGATTGGTCAAATACCATCATTGCTAAACATGATCCAAGTGATTCCGCCGCCCATTGAATAAATGACCATGCGGCTAAACTTCCCGGTTCAAAAACGAAACCACCCAAGCCGAAGAACAAAAAGGTCATAACAACTATTATGATCATTGATGATTTCTGGTTCCTCATTACACCATCGATGTCAGTTCGATTTGAAATTGCTTCTATAGCCATCACAAAAGGAGTGAGCATCCAGGTTGAAAGAGCCACAAACCCCCATGCAACAAGGTCCATAGATGCCCAGAGTGTAAACGATTCATGATTTGGCCATAGGACAAAAGTTATAAATAAAGCCATTCCCAACAAGATAACCTTGCAAATATAACTGAATTCTGTACCAACGCATTGTAAAAGAATAAGAATAACAATTATACCCAGTAATATCCAATCCGTTTGAGAAGCGCTGTAAAAAAGATGAAAATTATAAGAATAAATCATTGATATTCAACTAAGGATTTACTATTCTGTTAACTGTTGTGCAAACATAGTTTTTTATCTTTTTAAATCTTTATCTGTCTTTTCTACCTTCAATGATTTTATGGTCATAAATCAGTTCATGAATAAGACGCCGAGGAATCAAAAAAGCATCTGTAATCTAATATTCACATGTACTAAAGAGTTAGACAAATGGTAAATTGGGTGCGGAGATATCTTGAGTATGCGAAACTATCAGATGAAGAAAAAGACTACTTATTAAGTCATAAGGTTTAGACTTCATTTTTAAATTATGCGAGGAAACATACAACATCCGGCAAATACCTTCATACCAATAGAATCATGATTTACTGGTTTGTTGATTGAATTAATTCCTTAGCGGCCATTGGAAATGCATAACCTACAGCAAAGGATACTAACGACCAAACTGCGTCTGCAAATCCGTAAAATATAACATATTTGACTTGTAATCCCGCAGCCACATATTCTGCAGGTATCTCTTGTGCTAATAACATCATTTTAATAATGAAGAAAATGATCGCAGTTATCATGTCGCTCAATAATAACCTCCAAAAATATAGAGGATTGAGAGCCGAAACGGTTTTGTCTGTGGTATCAATGTATTTATATCCTGCCTCAAATTTACTCCCCACTATTGGTATCTTCGAAAAGATTTTATCAATCAGCTTTTTTGGCACGAGAGCAATTAAAATACCGACAATAAACATAGGAAGAAAAGTTGCCCATTCGAAATTCCACACATCTTGTTGCAGATTGTTTTCGGCGCTATAAAGGACTTTAATTTTAATAGATTCTTCATTTATTCCATTGTTATCTGCATCAATTGCTATTGTTACGTTATCTCCGTTTCGATTACACATTATTCTTGTTATTAGATCATGAGCTCCGTCACTCGAATGCTCATAAGAAAGAAGTATGCAATCTCTGAAGATTCCGGTATTATTATCCGTTTCTTCAGCAAATCCATTGACCCCTTCAGGATTTATCGTACTATTGACTTTGAAACTAAAAGAATCAATATCACTTGGATTATCATTGTAATTTGGTGCGTTTATTTCAATATAAAAAACACTTCCCATATTAAATTCAGTGCTTTCGTCAGAACAATCCATATCGCTATACGTATAAGCAGCAGGTTCACTATATGTAAATTGAATTTGAACAGATAGTAAGAACATAGAGAGTATAAGAATAATAAGTGAATTGAAGCTTTTATTTTTCATTTTTTAACATCTTTTTATATCTTTTTTCATTTATTAGTTGTTATTGTATATATTTATTCATTTTGATGGATTTGTCCGTTTCAGCAACGGGAAAATATAAGATGCGTGTAATATCAAATCATTCATTTTTTTCTACTATTCATTTTTTTGCGTATATTAAATAAAATCTTTTACGGAATTGGAACAATCCGATATACCGGTGAAAAAAATGTTCTTAACGAATCTGATCTCTATACGCTATGTTATCGCAAGGAAAAGGATTTGAGTCTTTTCTTTCGGGAATATGGGTTTATTGTTCCGGAAAAGAGTCTTACGGATATGCGGAAGCCCGCAGTAACAGATA
>WJKO01000511.1 GCA_014729055.1 Promethearchaeota archaeon
GAGATTAAAAATTCAATGCGGGAATTGATGGTCAACGATAGGGCAAAAGGGCTCATAGTCCTTGATTCAAATACCTATATTTCATATAATCCGCGAATGGTGTCCTTATTAAAAAAAGTATTAATTACGGGCAACTATCCGCAATCCGAAGTATTTGCAGTATTACGTAAATACGGGATAACCACAAAAAGTGAGCTAAGAGAAATTCGACAAGGGCTTAAAAACTTAAATCAAAAAGATTAAGATTTTTTATTCAATTTTTTATTTTCTTGGTTAAAACAAGAGCTTTTATGATGATCTTCTAAGAAAAAGTCTTCAAGTAATGATGCACCAGGAGTTACAGCGTATTGCTCAAGCTCAGTAATGCCTTGTTCACATAAGACTTGCTCATCAATGAAAAAATTACCTGTGCATTCTCTGCTCGGGCGGTTAAAAATAGAATATGCTGCGTCAGCAACAATTTCGGGTTTTCTGGAGTGCTGAATTGATCTATCTCCTCCTAAAATATTTCGTACAGCAGCCGTAGCTATAGCTGTTTTTGGCCATAACGCATTTACTGCAATTCCAACGGGTTTAAATTCTTCAGCCATCCCCAAAACACACATACTCATTCCATATTTGCTCATCGTATATGCGAGATGGTTCTCAAACCATCTTGCTTTCATTGTCAATGGCGGTGACATCATTAAGATATGGGGATCTTCAGCTTTCTTCAGATAAGGATAACATAATTTCGAACATACGAATGTTCCCCTTGCGTTTACAGAGAAGAGTAAATCGAATCGTTTCATTGGAATATTTGGTGTTTGGCTTAAGTTTATGGCACTAGCGTTGTTTACTAAAATATCTATACCCCCAAACTGGTCTACTGCCTCATCTATTGCGCTTTGTACCTGTTCTTCGAATCTGATATCAGTGGCTATCGGCAATGCCTTCCCTCCAGCTTCTTCCATTTCTTCAGCAGCAGTATATATTGTTCCGGGTAAATCTGGATGTGGTTCAGTAGTCTTTGCCACAATTACAATATTCGCGCCATCCTTTGCTGCTTTCAAACCAATATATTTTCCAATACCTCTACTGGCGCCGGTTATAAATAGAGTTTTATTTTCTAACGAAGACATACTAATCTCTCATCAAAAATAGAAGATAGAGTCAATTTAATAGCTTGCTTTTTTAAAAAATAATAGGGAATATAATAACCACAAGAAAGGTTTCTGCGTATATTTGGGGCTATAATTGTTTCGCAATTTCAATTTGCATACCGTCTTTAGCTCCAATAACCTTAATATCTTGCGGAACAGAATTTTTGATCTTTTTCACTTGGTCCGGAACAAGATCCTTCTTAGAGTATTTAGAATCCATATATGCTCCAAAATGTGTCATAATAAATATTTTGGGATGAATAGCACATATTGTGGGTATTATTTCGTCAACACATGCATGTCTCGGACAATGTCTATCATTCGGTCGTAGAACATTTGCGACCAAGATATCAACACCATCAAACTGCTCTGCAAATCCATTAAAGATTTCTGTATCACTCGTAAAAGCAATTTTGTATTGTCCCTGTGGATTTTTCATGGAATTTTGAGTAAAAATTAGACCAAATCCCTCTGTTTTACCATGCATTACCTTAGTCCCTTGAATTTCAGTAATATTCGTCAGTTTGAACTTCTTGCCGTTTTTCATCACAATGACTTGTTCCATTAATCTAATATAATACTCATCTAGAGAATTAAGATATTGATTTGTTGTAATAAGTGTACCAGCCTTTTTCTTCAGTGTTTCGTGTAATGACTCAATAATTACTGGTACATCATTACAATGGTCGGTATGAGCATGAGTAACTATTACCCATTTTGTTTTTAGCCGATCTATATTCATTTGATTTAAATATACTATTGCTCCTGGTCCTGGATCTATGTGCGCTTGTGCTCCGTTAAAATAGTATATAATACCTCCAGTTCTTCTATATTGGGTAGAGCAATGTATTCTCCCGCCCCCAGTGCCCAGAAATATTAACTTATGATCCCCAAAATCTGATATTGTCATCTAAAATAAATCCTCCTTCTTTAATTTGTCCTTAGAGATCCTCCAAGTCTATTTTGCTATTAATATTTTTAAAAAACTTGAATTGGGGGTCCATCTTGCTTAGATTTTTTTCAATATTATAATACTTGATTTTATCATCATTCGGAAGAATGTTTAGAACGCTAAAAGTACCGCGCTCAATATTTTGCCTAGTAATATCTATGAATTTCTCAGATCGGTATATTGAGTGAAGAATCTCAAAATGCCCATTCATCCATTTGGGTATAATTATATCATATTGACTTCCGGATATCTCTCTAAGGAGTCTATTGACTATCTCAGCATTGAAGTATGGTGTATCACAAGGCAAGATCTGCACTAAACCACTCTTCATTTTTCTAAATATTGTATATAGTCCTAAAAGAGGTGCACGGACATTTTTAAGGTCCTCACGGGCGTAGTCCTCCACTATCTCACAATTAAGAACATAATTTCGACCATTTTTCAAAAACTCAAATTGAAATTTCATGTTTTCAGTTTGCCGTATTTGGAGATCGTTTTTCAACGCTTTGAGAATAGCATCGATTTGTTTTCGTTTATTTATTGAAATATAGATTGTATTAGGGATTATGTCCAATTTTGGAATTTCAAAAAAGAATTTGCTCACTAATGCAATTCCATTAAGTTTAAAAATGGCTTTATTTGAACCAAATCGTCTAGATTTGCCACCAGCAAGAATTGCAATAGAGAAATCCATCGATTAAAATAATTAAAAATTAATTAAAAACTTCGTTTTTATCTAGATATATGACAAGAACATTTCGTAATTTTGACATGTTATACAAAGACGCACATAATATGGTAAAAAAATCAGTGTTCAAGTTCCAAAATACATATGAAAATAAAAAAACAAAGGTCATGGCAGCCATAGCAAAAGAATCAATAATCCATTTGGACGTTAACAATAAGTTAGATTTTGAAATCGTATGTACTCTAAAGGACATTGAGGGATTGATTGTTGGTTTTCTAATGACCAGTTATATTATAGATGAATTTAATCAATTAATGGATGCAGAATATCTAGAAAATAATAGAATTTCAATTCAAGTTGATAGGACTAATGAAGATTTGGAAAAAATGAAAAAAGATACCATGAAATATTTAACATCTGGGAGTATATCCCAAATGGAATCAGAAAATTTCAGAGATAAAAGCGCAAATAGGAAAAAGACGGGTAAAAACAATAGCAAAGAAGAGAAGACACAAATGAAACCAAGTATAAAAGAAGATATTTCAATTACATCCGATGTAATTTTTCAAGCTCAAGATAAGTTACGGAATTTGGGAACAATTTGGAGGGAAACTGGTGGCACGCATATGTCTGCGGTCTGTGATACCAAAGGAAATATTCTTTTTTACTCAGAGGATGTTGGAAGGCATAATAC
>WJKO01000512.1 GCA_014729055.1 Promethearchaeota archaeon
AAATCATATCAATCATAATCCATTAAATATTGGAGGCAAAATTATGGGAAATAAAAGATTTCTAATTGGATTTCTGTATGGTACTATTTTAGGTGTATTTGGAGTATTTATATTTTCCAATTTTGAATATTCTGGGCTCTCATTTTACGCTGTATTTCAAGATATGGACATTTTTAGTGGATTATATCAATTTTTTTGGTTGAGTTTTCGGTTTAACTTCTTTAAGCTATTTAATCCTGCTGAAATACAAACCATTAATCTGTTAGAGACATTTTATCCCGCATTTATGGGGTGGTTTTCTGCGGGATTGATTGCTGGGACCATAGTAAAAGGTGGGAAACGTGGGGTGCTCAACGGAATGTTAATGGTAATAACAAATGTCATACTGTGGTTGTGCTTTGCTGTTATATGCGGTGCAAACGTGACTTTTGTATTTATGACAAATATTTTTGAGACGGGTGGCGGAATATTAACTGGTCTCATTTCCGCAATTTTAGGTGGTTTGATTGGCGGATTAATCAGTGGCTCATATATCGGATCAACTTTATAATACGAGAATAATTAATACGAGGAAAATTAAATGGTCAGTATTGAAGAACCCGGGAAAACTATACCTGCGGTAGTATTTGGATTGGTTTTTCCGTTATTTGGGATATTTTTATATACTCAGTTCGATTATATGGGTGTAAATTTCTACAATGATATTATTCTTCAGATTTCAAACGATTTTTCTTATACAATGTTTCAATGGTTATATTCTTTGTTTAAGGGAGATATGATCAATCAATTATCAATTCATGGTGTGGCTGCATTTTTTATCACTCCATTGATGTCAGCCGTTTTAACATGGTTTTTACACGGATTTTTCATTGGCGTTTTTATTAAAAAATTGAAACCAATGTTTATTGTGTCGGTCGTCTCTGCGTTGCTTTTAATATTATTTTTGATAATATTTGCAGTCATTAGTGATGCGTCTTATAATACACTAAGTTTAATCTTCAATGCAGAACTTGAAAAATTCTTAGGAAGTCTACTAGTGTTGGGTATCTTTATGCCAATTGGTGGTATATTAGGATACTTTACGGGAAGATAGAATGTAACTAACTTCTGGATAAAAAACCAAATTTACTTTTTTTTTGAGTTTATACGCGTAACTTAATGTAATCATATAGGAAAGTTATCCTACACTTCTAATTTCACTTAGTTTGTTGAAATTGCCAATAAAATCTTTTTATTTTATCGAAAAGAGTTTATTCTATCGGAAAATATAATGAAAAGAGCTTCAAATAAAAAAATAAAAGTGTAGAAAATGGTAAAAAGACCAAGTCCTTTAGAAATATACAAGTTATTGCCAAAGAAAGCAGACTGGGGATCGATCGGATTAAGAACTGGAATGGAATTTGCCACAAGCCTATTAGAACGGCAAGTAAAGTTAGATGATTTGCCTGGAAAAATCAGCCCTAAGAAAAAGCAAAAGATCATTGATTTGATTATTCCACCTCAGTTACCCGTTGAATTTGGTGTTGGAGATAAAATGTGTACGATTGGCGGCGAAGAGGCATTTCGGCGACATGATTTAACGTTTTTCAATCCAACAGCACTCCTTATAGAGGTGGGTGATACTGACCCTGATCTTATGCAAAAAGTCAAGTATATGACCGATTTTAGCATTGAGCGAATCGGAGAAAAATTAACATTACAAGGTATAGTATTACGTTGTGTATCAGACGATCCAAACAAATATGTTGAGACAGTAAAGAAAGTAGCGGATACAACTGATCTTCCGTTGATGTTATGCTCTTGGAATACAGATGCTCTTGTCGAAGCGGCGAATTCAATAAAAGATAAAAAGCCAATGTTGTATGCTGCAACCAAGAAGAACTGGAAAGAACTAGGAAAATGTGCAGTCCAAAATAATCTTCCAGTTGTATGCTATTCAACAGATATGGATGAAATAGTTTCAATTACAAAGACTTTGGAATCTATGGGCGTAAAAGAAATGGTATTAGATTTTGGAACCGCGCTTGGTCCAGGAGATATCCGCGAAACACTAAACAGAATGCAAAAAATTAGATATTCTTCCATTCGAGATGGGAGTGATCTCACGAAATGGCCCGTATTGGGCGTTCCTGCTGCAATTTGGGCATTACAGAAACCAGAAGACGACGATGAAAAGTTTGAAATTCAATATCGGGAAGCGTTGGGCGCTATTATGCAGATGAGTTACGATGCCAGTGCGTTAATTGTCCATACTGGTGCAATTGAGGAAGAAATATGGTTTTTGTTAGCGTTAATGACATTTAGACAAAATATCTTTGTCGATCCTCGAATCTACCCAACGGTCGATCCAGGATTGTTTAAGATTGGAGATCCCGGGCCAAAAGCACCGATATTTATGACGTCTAACTATCGTATGACAAAGATTCCAGTAGAACAAGATCTTAAAGATGCACACTTAGATTGTTGGTTATTAGTTGTTGATTCAGATGGTTTAGGAATTGAAGCTGGCGTCGCAGGTGGACAATTAAATTCAGATAAAGTTCAAGAGGCCGTAAAAGAATACAAAGCATTTGATGCAGTTGATCATCGAATCTTGGTCATACCTGGAATGGCAGCTCGTCTTCAAGGTGCTATTGAAGATGATGCAGATTGTTATGTTGCAGTTGGACCTATGGATTCATCTGGAATTCAAAAATGGCTTGAAAAAGGATGGAAACCAGACGAATTTATGAAAGAATATCGAGATCGATAGATCTCTAACAAACTTTACTAAATTTCTTTAAATTCCTAACAAATGCTTTATTAAATTTTATTTCTATTTCTTCTTTATGAATGAAGATGACGATGCGGTTTATGAAAAACTAAGGGCACATTTAGATTCTATGCCAGTTGGATGTCCTAAAACCGAGTCTGGTGTGGAAATACGTATTTTAAAACAATTATTCACACCAGTAGAAGCACAATTTGCATTAAAACTTGGAATTATACCCCAACCCGCAAAAAGAATTTATAGAAAGTTTAAAAAGAAAGGTTATTCGCTTGAACAAGTCGATGAAATTCTCAAGAATATGGTTAAGAAAGGTATAATAATGGGTGGTACTGGAAAGGGCGGAAATAAAATGTATTATTCCATTGCCTTTATTGTTATTGGGATATTTGAGTATAGAGTAGACCGATGGAATAAACAGCTAGCAGAAGATTTCCAACAATACTTGCAAGAGGGCTTTTTAGAGGAAGTAATAGAATCGAAACCATCTCAGCTTCGGACTATACCGAATAAAGAAAGCTTGAAAACCATAGAAATTAATGAGTCAATAGAAAATGAGAAAAAAGTTATCCCGTTTGATGATGTAGAAAAACTCATTGAAAATGCCTCAAATACTATAAGTCTCGCTAATTGCGTATGCCGACAAGAAAAAGACATATTAGGAGAGGGCTGTGACCATCCAAAAGAAACCTGCCTTCAATTTGGGGGGGCAGCTCATTATTATATTGACAACGGTATGGCTCGTCAAATTACCAAGGAAGAAGCCTTAGAAGTTCTTAGAAAAGCTCAAGATATTGGGTTAGTCATTCAACCGACAAATACACAGAGACCAACAGCTATTTGTTGTTGTTGCGGTTGTTCGTGCGGTATTTTATCAAATGCGCGTAAACTTGAAAAGCCAGCCCAATTCTTCACTACTAACTATTTTGCAGAAGTAAGTGATGATTTATGCGTAGGTTGCGGGACATGCGAGGATCGTTGCCCAATGCTAGCTGTTAAATTAAATGATGAAAATGTAGCCGAGGTAAATCTCGATAGATGTATTGGCTGTGGTGTCTGCGTGCCAAAATGTCCGTCAGATGCAATACATTTGATTCAAAAAGACGTAAAAATACCGCCTAAGAATATGTTACAGCTATATCAAGAGATTGGAAAAATAAAAGCTCAAAAGAAATAAAATTGCCGAAAATCTACAATTTACTTGTCAAAATCTCTATAAATTTTTTTAGCAATATCGGCAGCTGCAAGATATGCCGGATTATTATCATCAATTTTAAATATGGGTTTCGATCGTAAATTATAATCAGCTATATCATCATTTTGAGGAACAAATCCTGCGAGTTCTAAATCAACATGGTATTTTTCCTTGAGCTCTGCGACTTTTTTCCGTAAGAAATCTTTACTTCCCTCACTAAATCTATTAC
>WJKO01000513.1 GCA_014729055.1 Promethearchaeota archaeon
GATTCGGAGGAGGAGATCTTGAACAAGGAATAAATTATATTAGACTGAAATCCGAAAGCGATCAAGCCAAGATTAAATGGGTTATAAGATCGAATGAAGAAGAACCACCAGCGGTTAAAGAAATAAGAAATAAAGTGAGTAATTTTGAACTTATTAAACAGACTCTACCCGGTAAGATATCTAACAAAAATTCTGCATTTAATCGTTCTATAGAAAAATGGGCTAACGAAATCGGAGAATTTTGGGCACGTCTTACTATGTATGATTTATGTAAAGAATTTAAACTTGAGCATAATGTAAAAGATATTCTAACCAAATTAGAAATTGACGAAAATCAAAACGGAATTCAAATTGAGAAGAATATATTGAATATGTTTCAAAAATTGAATAAAGATATTAAGAAACGGAAAGATATTGCTTTTTTAAAACAGATGTATTCTGCGCTATCAGAATTAAACGATGGAACAATTAAACAATCGTATGACCGATTAAAAGAAATTATCGCTAAATTTCAGACCGAAGAAACCGACTTTAGACATTTTCCCGGATTTTCGATATCGATAGCAATGATTGGGCTCATATTCTATTTAATTGGTCAGAGTCAAGATGCGAGTGAAGATTCGAACCAAGATGCAAGTCAAGATCTCAATCAAGAGTCACTCATTTACTTAAACTGTGCACTTGATATCGCAAGAATTTCAGGGAACACCTATACATCTAAAAAAATAGAAGAAATGGTAAAAATCATTGATAGCCGACCAAAGAGTCAAACGTTCATGAAGAGCAGAAAACCACTGAGTAGTACTTTAAAATCAAACCAAAATATTCAGAATTCCCTTACTATTTCAATCCCCACTTTTGACAATGTCTCCCAAGTATTTTATGGAATTCCTGAAAATATAACCTATAAAGCAGAATTAAATCGCGCTTTATTACTGGGCGATAAGGTAGTGATTGGTCCGAATTTTCTATTAAATTCCCGGATTTTCGTGACGGAAGTCTTATGGGATAATAATAAGCTAAATAAAACATACTTGTCCTTTATCAGACCACTACTCCCTAAAACTCAAACCGTTAAAACCAAGAATGGCAAACATATTTTACACTTACAAGAAGAACACCATCCCCTATTAAAATATCGAACGGAATACCAAGAAAAAGCTAAAGGATTCAATTTAGAACCTATAGATAAGAGTTATATCCGAGCAATCGATGCATTTTACAGCGAGAATGAAGAAAATAAAAATCTCGTTATTTGGTATGATTTCAAAGATATTGCAGATAATTATAAAAATCGTACTATTACGCTAATCAACAGCAACCAAATTATAACTATGTTCTTTAAAAGCAACTTAATTTACGCGAAAAATGTGGCTTCTGGTATATCTACATATTTAAATAATTGTAAGGGACAAAACGACAATTTATATCGATCAGAATTATATGAATACGGTAGAATATGGTTGTCTGAAGAAAATAAAGAAGCATTCGAAAAATCGATAGAACAATGCAAAAAATGTGGCAACGTGAAAGAAAAGCGCAGACCGATAATCGAACAACCATGGAATCACGGATCAATAGTTAAGAAACTCTCAGATGCGGCGTATGTTACGAATTTACCTATACATTACGGGTTTTCTTTAACCGTTGAAAAGAATTCGAGAATATTTTATGATTTAATAGACCCGATTGTACAAGAAGAACGGGGAGAAGACATTATAAGCTCGTATAAAAATATAGGCTCGTTTAACACATTTGAACTAGCAAATATATCTCCGGATAAACTCATTAAAATCAGGCAATCGAAATATTCTAAAGAATTCCGGACCTTAATAAAGAATGATACAATAGCTGAACCACAATATAGGAAAACAGCGGAACATTACCTCTCAAAATTAAAACAAGAGATTGGATTTATATACAAACGACCTATACAAGATATTAATCTCCCCGAAATTGAAAATGCTTTAGCAACACATGAAAACATAAATGCAATAATCCGTGGATTAGTACTTAAAATATCGAAAACTCCGTCTATCCCTCCTATGTATGAAATCCCAAAAATAAATTTTCCCGGATTAATTAAAATTAATCAAAAAAAGAAGATCATAAACAAAGAGCGAAACAAAATGGTCAAAAAACAGAATATACAGAAGAAAAATGAAAAAAATAAAGTCATTAAAACTATAAGCAAGAATTTAGTGTATTCCTCGAGCGATAACCCGTGGATTAAATTATACTACGATGATGTAGTGTTTCCCAATGGCTCTAAAGGAAAATATAATCGTTTGGTTGAGAATAATGACATTCCCGGTGTTGCAATTTTACCTATCGATCAGAATTCTAACATCGGTTTGATCCATATTTATAGATATTCCGTGGCGTCTTATGTCTGGGAAATCCCTCGGGGATACGGACATCCGAGTCTAGCCTCCAAAGAGACTGCTGCAAAAGAATTAAAGGAAGAAACCAGACTGGCTGGAACGCTCATCCATCTCGGCAGATTATTGATAAACTCAGGTATTTCCAAATCATATGTGGACTTTTTTTCTGCCAAGGACCTCAAACAAATACAAGATTCGGCGAAAAACAAACATCATGCAGAAGAATCAGAGGTTATTACTAAGCTCAAGTTTTTTTCGCGGGAAAAAATCAACCAATTAATTAAAAATGGCGAGATTCAAGACAATTTCCTCGTCTGCGCGTTACAATTAGCCGAAATAAATGACATCATATAGCAAAAAATTACAGCCAATGTTCTTGGTAAGAATAGATTCGGTTAATGCTCCAGAATATCTCATAAGCTAAAGAACTAAAGAACCAAAGAACTAAAGAATTAAACATTACATTTACTCCGTTAAAAAAAGGATCCCTGCAATAGGTTCACATTAATTAAAGAGAATAAAGAAATCAATAGTCTAATAACAATTCACTATGGAGGAAAAATAAATAAGTGAAATAAGATGTGAAATAATATGTCTCATCAACAGAAGCAAGATCTTAAGCAGACACTATCGGAAGAGGAAAAGATAGCAATTGATGACTTGGAAACTCTGATAGGACGAAATATCCCTATTGTTGATAACATAATAAGGATTCAAGAGGCTGCTGAGCAAAAACATATTATTCATGGTTTTGGCATGCTTATTAGGACTAATAAGGTTATTGAACTGGGATTATCTCCACAATTCTTTAATCCTGTTTCTCGCCACCCGAATCATTATTATGAAAAAGAGATAGAATCATTACCGGATTCCATTGGAAATCTAACAAATCTCAAGTTATTAGATCTATGCAACTCAACTTTAAGGGAACTTCCTGATAGTATAGGAAATCTGCGCCAACTTAAGACATTATATTTATGCGTTTGCCGAAGATTACGGGCACTACCGGAGAGCATAGGAAATCTCTCAAATCTCAAGACATTAGATCTCCATCTCGGGGGGTTTTTGAGCAAATTACCACAAAATTTTGTGAAACTAAGTAACTTACAAACGCTCAAATTAAGCATGTGTATAGAGCTAAGGGAATTACCGGAAGACTTTCAATTACTTTCTAATCTACGAAGTTTGAGTTTGGATGATTGTAGGGATTTTAATGCCTTACCGGAAACTTTTGGCTCGCTCTCTAACCTTCAAACATTGAGTTTGAATAATTGTTACAAATTCAAAGGGTTACCAGAGAACTTTGGTTCACTCTCTAACCTTCAAACATTGAGTTTGAGTAATTGCACAAAAATCACTGCCTTACCAGAAAGTTTTGCCTCGCTCTCTAACCTTCAAACACTTGACTTGAGCTCTTGTGAAAAGCTAAAAAAATTGACAGAAAACTTCGGAAATCTCATCAATCTCAGAAAATTAGACATTAGACATTGTTCAGAATTAACCAAATTGCCCGACAGCTTTGGACACTTAAAAAATCTTCAAGATTTAGAACTAAGTTTCTGTCCCATAACAGAATTACCCAATAATTTTGGTGAATTATCAAACCTTAAACAGCTCATCATGCCATGGAGCCGTTTAAAAAAATTACCGCAGAGCTTTGGCAATCTATCTAACCTTCATATTCTGGATCTCTCTGATGCTCAATTTACAAAAATTCCCAATGTATTATGGAAACTAAAAAATCTCAAAGAATTTAATATAAAAACCAAGGCTCTTAAAGGAGAAGACCAACATATCTCGACAAATTCTCTCCCTATCATTCAAGATGTGTTGCAAAAACGCTCCACCATTCATGTATTCATCAGCCATTCGGTCGATGACTATGAAAAATATAAAATCAAGGAACTAGCACATTTTCTGGAATCTCAAGAGGAAATATACAACGCGTTTTACTGCGAACGAGATATGAGGGACAATATATACGAATCTCAAGAGGAAAATATAAAAGACAGTCAAATTGTTCTCTTTATCATGAGCAAAAGATCCGTACAATCCAAAGCATGCAAAGAGGAAATGCAAATCTCAGCCCAAAATGACAAAGCAATCATCCCCATCCTAGCCCCTGACATGACATGGGAGGAAATACCGAATACGGACATTGATGAAATCCAAGGAATTCTTGGTAAAGAACTACAGATCAAAAATGAAGAGGAAATGCAAAAGACATTTCAAGAGATTTACGACTATATCTACCAATATAAGCGCGATTTCAACCTGTTTGACGTATCCGATCGTAAAATCAAACAATTAATTGCTGAGTTTCAGCGCAAATTGGTTGAAATTATCAAATCAACAAAATTTTTTCAAATGGTCAAAGCCAATCCGAGATCATTAAGATCCAAACTCGATGGATTAAATGCCTCCAAAATTGAGGAGAACTTGGAATCGCTGAAGAAATATATCAAAGATCAGTAGTCTTTATTTATTATTTAGTTTTCATCAATTATTTTTTAGGCGGATTGTTTCTGCCTCTTGATAACAATAGTTCAAGCTTGTAAAGTATTTCTAATAGAATCTCATCTTTTTTCCTGTTATTCTGCAATGTATTCTCGACGTTCTGCAATGTATTCTCCGATGTTATAAATCTATATGATGTATCTTTCGTGAGTTGATTCGGACTCGATAATAATTGTCTAAAAATGACATTAAAAATATGTCATATTAGATTTGTTTTTAGCTGATTTATGTAATAATTATTCCGACCATTAGTAATGATAATGATATCCGATATTTAGCTAATTCTTTTTGACGTTCCGTCAAAATAAACCTATATTTTCGGCTAAATTTCCAAGCCCGCAGAAAAACGTTAGGATAAATTACCATATTTGTATAATTGATGGAAGAATAATAAAATATATTAGAATTTAAGAAAAATGACTAATATGAATGGTTCAAAAAAGTGGTATTCTAAAAAATTATTTACAAGTTCATTGATCATTTGCATTATAATTATATCTTTAACTAATTTTATTACCCCTAACTCTGATTATGGTGAATATAGTGAAGAAAAAGTAAATAACAACATTATGAATCCTATAAGCGCCGTCCTATGCTCACCAGAAGAAATTGGTAAATTTTACGATGGTGGATATTCATATAACGTTTTTGTTTCTGGTAATTATGCCTATTTAGCTGATGGAAGTGATGGGTTAGAAATAATAGATATCAGCACACCGAGTAGTCCAGTTGAGGTAGGACAGTTTTATGATGGAGGTTCTTCATGGGCCGTCTATGTTTCTGGTAGTTATACTTATGTTGCAGATACATCTGATGGGTTAGAAATAATAGATATAAGTATACCGAGCAGTCCAGTTGAGGTAGGACAGTTTTACGATGGATCAGGGAGTTCGTTTGATGTCTTTGTTTCTGGAACATATGCATATGTCGCTGATAGATTTGACGGATTAGAAATAATAGATATTAGTATACCCAGTAGTCCGGTTGAGGTTGGTCAATTTAACGATGGGGGAGAAAGTCGCGGGTTATATTTTCATAATGACTATGTTTATTTAGCCGAAGAATCCAGTGGACTTAAAATAATCAATGTGACTGATCCTATTGATCCCTTTGAAGTAGGACAAATTGATGATGGCGGGGATGCATGGGCCGTCTATGTTTCTGGTAGTTATGCTTATGTTGCAGATACATCTGATGGGTTAGAAATAATAGATATCAGCACGCCGAGTAGTCCAGTTGAGGTCGGACAATTTGATGACGTTGGAGAAGCGAAGGATGTACATATATCTGATAATTATGCATATATAGCAGATTATGATGATGGTCTGGAAATAATAGATATCAGCACGCCGAGTAGTCCAGTTGAGGTGGGGCAATTTGACAATGGAGGTTATGCATGGGGGATATATCATTTTGAATCTAATGTATATGTAGCAGATTCTGAAGATGGATTGGAAATTATCAATCCACAGATTGATGCTGACGAAGATGGGTTAACTGATAATGATGAAATAAACCTATATTCAACGAATCCTAATGACGATGATAGTGACGATGATGGACTGAATGATGGTAATGAAGTAAATATATACCTTACGGATCCTAATGACCAAGATTGTGACAATGACGAGCTTAGTGACGGAGACGAGATAATCATATATAAAACAGATTCATTTGATAATGATAGCGATAACGATGGGTTAAATGATTCCATGGAAGTAATTTACTTAAACACGGATCCAAACTTGATTGATACGGATAATGATAACTTCTTGGATGCCTATGAATATGATTATGGTTCTGATCCTTTGGACGATTCTGATTATCCTGCAATACCTGATGCCTGGTGGGATGCTTTAAATATACATCTGGAGGGAAATGAGACACGGATTAATACAATTTATGACTGGTGTGATGCAAATGCAACACGACTGAATAATCTCATTACCGAAGTAGAATTGAATACGGATCTTTTAGACAATGTAGACATGTAAAAAATAATACTGAATAAATTTGAGAAACAGTTCAGCAAAGTGAACATTTTTTCATTTTTCCAATTTTAAAATTAAATTTCAATCAAACAATAAACCAAATTGACTAAAAGGAAATAACGTGTTAACCGATGCATAACTTTTTAACGAAATTATGATATATATTACGCCCACATGGACGGGAAAATTGGGGATATGTTAACCTACGTTATAACTCCTTTTTATAAAGTTAAATCAAATTTTGAAAATATGCTGTTTACAATAATTGGTTGATAATTAGATTTAATTCTGTATAGCTGAAATTTTCCTTTCATATTGATCAATTTCTGGAAATATTCCTTACATAGATTTTGCAATTTTGTTTTTTTGTATTGATCAATATTTCTTTTAATTCTATTGATTGTGAAATCAGACAGATCTTTATCAAAATAATAATGAAAAGCAGATTCAATCTTCTTTATTGGATATCCAAGTTTATTGTTTATAATACTTATATCGGTTCGAAATATCTCTTTAACTGTTCGTTTGATACGTTTATGTTTGTCGTTTTCCAAAAGACTATCAATCTTATCTGCAAAATTTAATAACCAAGGTCTAAGGAATTCATCTTCTATATTATTTTTAAGATCGATATTCAGAGCATTTTCTTTATTAACATTGCCATTCAAAATAAAAAGAAAGACAATAGCTAGCTGAAGAGAATTCAAGTATCCCTTTTTCTGAAAGGTTTTAATTATTATATCGTGATAGATTCTTTCATTAAATTTTAGATACTTCATAAATTCCTTCTCTTTTGCATAATATAGACTTAAAAGTGTAGGTCGTAGGTAAATGGTACCATCAATATTGATTTCCTTAATTAAATCTTCAATAATCAAATCTTCTATTTCATCATGGGAAAATGTTTTAAGCACCGTTTTTCTTAATGGAATTTTATTTAATTCCTTAAAAAATTCCTTTCTCGATTTATTTCGTATTCTATCTTTTTTCAAATCCCATTTATACCCCGTTTGAAAGAAATTTATATAATCTTCATTATTTATTAATTTAACATATTTTTCCAAAAAGAGTATTACGTTGTTTTTATCCACAATATTTATTTCTTTCATTAATGGTTAACCTACTCATCGTAATCTTCTATTATTCTTACTTTAATGTTTACAAATCCAATATCTTCGTTTATTAAATCAAGATCTCTAAGTAATTCCACAATTTTTTCGTATTCGAATTCACGTTGGTTAGGAAATCGAATGTATATTTCATCAGATTCATTGATTGAAAAAGCAAATATGCCTACTAATTCCTCAATTTGTTTTAAAAAGCAAAAATAGTTATTAGAGAATAGCCTATAAATAAGAATTTTATCATTTTCAAATATTTTTCTCTCATCTGAATTGAAAACTTCTTTTTCAATTATTAATGAATCATTGTTAAAAAGAAGTTCTATGTTTTCATTATTTTCTACTCTTATATCGAGGACAGGTTTTATTATAATGGTTTCAGACAAATCTGAAAGATGAAATCTAATTTGATTATTTCCAGGACTAATTGGATCTTCGTAATAGCCTTTCGTAACCGCCTGCTTAACCTTATTCAGTCTATTTAGATAAGTATCTATATAACTCCGAGAAATCTCTTTTGTATCTATGTTTTGATCTTTAATATAATAAAGAATTTCTTGAATAGTTGGCCATAATAATGTTTCTAAGGCGTCAATAATTACCTTTTGCCGACCTCCTCTGTATATGCGAGAATGGCGTTTTTTTTTTTGTTTTTTTATTTTTTTTAATTCCTCAAGATGTATTTTATATTCTATTAGTTCTTCTGGAGTCCCAAAAATCGTTTTAATTCTATATAGACGATTTTGCCGCACAAATCTTTGTAGATGTTTGATGATGTTATCAAGCCTGTCTTTAGTATCTAAAATTTGGACAATTTGTTTTGGTGTGAAAGTTAAATTTGGATGATTGCGAAACAATGTCATAATTCTAAAACTTAATTTAACTTTCTGCCTATCTCTCAGAAATTGGCTTGAATAACGGCTTAATTCTATGATAAAAGTCTCAAAGCTATCTAATTCAAGACATTGACTACGTTGATATGCCCTTATCTTGTTTCTTGGGATATCAACTTTATTTCTATATTTGTCATATTCTCTTATAAAGTTTAAAATACCATATTCATCATTGGTTGTAAATATTTTACCACTTTCATTCAAATTTACATCAAAAAGTGATAAGAAATCTTTTATCACATCTTGATCTTCTTTTGATGTAAAAAATGAGATATAGGTTCCCTTATCGCTATAATTAACATGCACATTTATTTTTCTCTTATCATTCATAAATTATTCCTGCTTCCCAATTTATCTCTCTATCTAATCTTTTCTAGTCTTAAATCTTGTTCTTCTGAAGGTTCGACAAATATAACC
>WJKO01000514.1 GCA_014729055.1 Promethearchaeota archaeon
ACAATATACTTGGGATTAAAGTCACTTTAGCTTTACTCAATAAAATACAGGCAGATTAGTTTTGAACCAAAATAATTACTAATATAAACAATATATAAAAAAAATACTAATTTTTAAAATCTTTTTGTTTTCTTTCTGAATTTAATAATAGACCCGATAAGCCGTATTCTTGGATAATCTATCGTTCATTCTCTTGTTCTGCTACAATCTGCCATAAAGCAGTGCCAATATAGCCGCCGAGGAATCCTAAAATACCACCAATTAATAGTATCATGATGACAACGACAAATCCATATCCAGAGTTTCCTATCAATAACGCACCAATTTGGTCAACCAAAATCCATACTGAGCCGGTTAATATATTTATAATCAAATACATCGCCCAAGAAGATACAACTCCAATTAAGGATGCTAATCCTCCGATTTTTGCATCTTTCAAGAAAAATCCACCGACAATCGCTGAAATTATCACAAGCTGCCACACAGGTAGTATACTAAGTACAAAAGAGAAAGTGAAACTGATAATTACTCCGAGAAAGAAATTTTTAGAGTTAATTTTCTTTAACGCTGATTCCATATTATCCGCCTCCATTTAAGAGATACAATCTCGATTCAATCCAAGATGTATCAAATGATACAAGATTATCTGCTGCAAAATATTGTGTATGATATTTTCCTTGAAGATATAGGTGTAATTGATCGGTATAATGTTTCGAAGAAGTGATTCCGCGTTGACCCGATGGAATAACAGAAACTGAATTATTTAGATCTGAAAAATCAATTATCATCCGTTCAGAAGCGCCCCAACTAGCAACACCGATTTTAACTTCGCCATTCCCCCATGCATTTGCGCTTGATGGGGTTACGGTAAAGCCAGAGCCGTTTACTGGAACTGGTCCATAACTAAATGCATCCAAACCGAGAAGATGCGGAAATTCACGTTTATGAATATCACCCCATTTCCAAGATGATGGATTTTGTGAATCGAAAAATTCTTTTAATCCATTTACTGCATTAGTAAAAGCATTAAAAATAGTATCGTTTGCATCTTCCACCTCGGGGGTTGTTATATCATCAAACCAATTGGAATTAGGATCTTCTTTTATAAGTTTCTCTAATATCGAATATTGAGGTAGATAATCCGTTCCCATAATTGAAAATTCATCTAAAAACGTCTTTCCTAACATTATTTCCAACCAAACTCGATAGATGGCAGGTGCAGCTTTATCCTTATCCATCTGATAATCCCAATTGTCTAAAATATCATAAGCATCTTGCTGAATACTGGTTAGTAATTCATAATTATAATCATCTAGCGCAGTTAAGAGATGTGGTGTGAAGTTACCAGCTGCTGTGCTATATACGTCCAATTGTATATCTTTCATATCATCTACGGTTAGATCGTCACCAGCAGCTAATAATGTATTTATTCGTCGAGCTCGATATCCTTCGCTAATATCGAGTGGATGCTGTAACGAATATTGTTTCAGAAAGTCTGGACCCGCGATCATTTGATTAGCTGATGTTAGATAACATTGTTCAGGATTTTCGGAATGGGGGAGGGTATTAAAATCAAGATAATCTATCCATTCACCTGCTCCTTTGGATCCATTATAAGGCATTGTTCCATTACCCGTATGCCAACCCGGAAGTCCATAAGTGGTATCATCTCTAATTGGAACTTTGCCAGTCGGTCGAATACCTATATGGCCGTGTATATCTCCATAAACATGATTTTGAGCGGGACAACTAAACTTTTCTGAAGCTATATCAAATTCTGCTCTATTTGTGGCTTTAGAATAACCATATAGTGCAGCAAATTCCCATGTTACGTTTTGTGCTATCCATTTACAAGCGATTGCTTTATCCGTGCCACTATCAGGTATGTCTTCAATTAAATTTTCTGATAATAAGTCTGTAAAAACTGGTCCGTGAACAGTGGTTTTAATAATATATTCTTCGCTTTTACCGCCTTTTACCGGAATATTGTATTTTATTTTACCATATTCGGTTACTTCACCTTTATACATATAATGGTCGTCATCGACGACATCATAATAGTACCAGTCTATAACATCATACGCAGTATTTGTAAATCCCCACGCAAGATAATTATTGTGACCTACTATTGGTACAGGTACACCTGCTAAAAAGAAACCGTAAACATTATAATCCGAACTCATATCAACTAAATGGGCTTCATACCAGATACCCGGTAAATTAAATTCAAGATGCATATCATTACACAGAATCGGATACCCACTTGCGGTTTTACTTCCATTGACAACCCAATTATTAGATCCTATGGCTTGATTTTTTCGTGCTTGTATTCTATCTTTTTCTTGTGGTATGGTATTAATTCCATCGATAAAAAAGCTCGAAATTTCTACCAGTTCTTCATCGATATTTTCCTCAGTTTCCAATTCATTACTGGCTAATTCGCTTGGTGGTGGACTAATATCTGAAAAATCGCCATAGTTAGGACATATCGGTATCTGATAGTTTGATGGTAATCCGAATAATTCAGTGTAGTTGTTATTTCCAATCGCATTTCTTATCATTAGACTGTAAAAATCAGAATACTCCCATGTTAGCATTTCAGCCATATATTTAGCAAACGATAATGTATCTACTGGCGTCCACTCATATGGTTCAGTTCCAGCTAATATATACTCAACTGGTAATTCATTCCTATGATTCTCGATATAATAATTTACACCATCACAATAATTCAGCAGCATTAAATATAACTCTTTTTTATCCGGATCTTCGCTATTTTTCAATTCATTATATGATTTATTTGCCCAGTAATCTTTCAACATATTCAGATTGAATTTATCTTCTATTAGCGCAGATTCACCATAAAATTCGGCTATCCGCCCCCGTGTTAATCGCCTCGCAATATCCATTTGAAATAATCGATCTTGAGCATGGACATAACCCAAGGCGAAGACTAAGTCCGATTCATTTGTTCCATAGATATGAGGAATTCCCCACTGATCTCGGTATATTGTCACATCATCATCTAAATTCGAGATCGTCAATGTTTCGGACTCGGGAACTTCTCCGGGAACAGTCCAAATACCTTTGCCAGGAAAGAGTAACGAGCCAATGGCTGGAATCTCACCAAAAGGAATTGATAAAATAATTATTAAAGCGGCTGAGATGCTTCCAGCTATAATCAGTTTTTTAAGATTTATTTTCTGTTCTTGTCTCATAAATATAACGATTCTAAGAATTGTTAAAAAATATTGCCTTTTTTTATGATGACTCACAATCCAGTTAACTGATTGATATATCGTCTTGCTTTTTTTGCATAGTCAAGTGGATTTGCTTTATTTGGATCTTGTTCTGCTTCTACCACCAACCAACCCTCATATTTGATCTCATCTATCTTTTTAAAAATAGGTTCAAAATTAATGACACCATCACCTGGAACTGTGAATACTCCCGCTTTTACAGCTTGCAAAAATGATAAGTGCTCTTCTTTCACTTGTTTTAATACATTAGTTCTAATATCTTTAAGATGTATATGTTTCATTCTATCTCCATAATTGTCTAATATCTTAATTATTGCGTTAAAATTTTCAGCAAAATACATATGACCTGTGTCCAATAATAGAGAAACTAAATCTTTGTCGCATCTTTCCATTAATTGTTTTGTCTCTTCATAGGTTTGAATAACTGTCCCCATGTGTTGATGGTAAACAATATCCATATCATTCTCTTTTGCCATAGATCCGATTTTCTCAAGCCCATTGACTAACTTTTCCCATAAAACCGAATTTAATTTGGGTTTATTATAAAGAATAGGAGTATTCATTTGCTGTTGAATGCTATTTCCTTGTTCTGACACCACAATAACTTTTACACCCAATTTCTTTAAAAATTCCATATGTTTTCGGAAACGTCCTACAGTCGCTGCTGGGTTTTCATCTGTCGTAAAAGTTGCACTGAACCACTGGCTGGCGATAGATAAATCATATTGGTTTAATTTATTTTGTAGTTCTTCAATATCTCTTGGAAATTTAGATCCAATTTCAGTTCCCTCAAAATCTGCTTTATATATCTCCTTAATACATTCAATAAATGATATATTGCCTCCAAGTTCTGGCATATCATCATTTGTCCATCCAATAGGCGAAATACCTAATTTAATCTTTGAAGGAGATAGTGGTGACATGAGCTAACAATCAAAGAAATAAATTAAAAATCTTGTTGTTAAAAATTATTTTATGGAAGGACAAAATGATTTTCACATAAACTGGAATGAATTTAAAGATTTAAACAAAGAAAAAATTGAGGAAACCGCACAGAATATTTTATCTAAAATGACTTTAAAGCAAAAACTGAATCAATTATCAGGTGATAATCCTCTGCTGTTAGGTTTGCTTGCAGATGGTATAAGATATAATAAAGAACCTTATCCTACTGGAGGCGAACCTGAACTCGGTATTCCCCCGATACAATTTACAGATGGACCCCGAGGGATAGTTTTAAATGAATCAACGTGTTTTCCCGTATCAATGGCAAGAGGTGCGACTTGGGATATTGAATTAGAGGAAAAAGTCGGAAATATTATTGGGATTGAGGGGCGTAGCCTAGGTGGTAATTACTATGGGGGTGTATGCATTAATTTACTACGACATCCTTCTTGGGGACGAGCCCAAGAAACTTATGGTGAGGATAGTTACCATCTTGGTGAAATGGGAGCTGCATTGACTCGTGGTGTACAAAGACACATGATGGCTTGTGCAAAACATTATGCATGTAACAGTATGGAAAACGCCCGTTTTAAAGTGAATGTAAAAATTAGTGAAAGAACTTTGCGAGAAATATACTTAAGGCATTTTAAACGATGTGTTGATGAAGGCGTAGCGTCAATCATGAGTGCATATAACAAAGTGAATGGAAAGTTTTGCGGACACAATCGCCATCTTCTAAGAAAGATACTTAAAGAGGATTGGAAATTCGATGGATTTGTGGTATCTGACTTTTTACTTGGTGTTAGAAATGGCGCAGCAGCTGTCAACGCAGGATTGGACATAGAAATGCCTTACGGCTGGCGGATGCGCCCAAAAAAGTTATATAGAGAGATTTACAATGGCAATATTCCCCTTGAATATATTGATGATTCTGTATTACGGATTTTAAGAAAGAAAATACAATTCCACGATATTGGTAATCCAAATTTATATAGACAAGATCAAGTAGCATGTAAAGAGCATATAGCATTGGCTTTGGAAGTTGCTCAGAAGAGCATGGTATTGTTGAAAAACGAGAGAGATTACCTTCCATTAGATAAAGACGAAATAAAAAAGATTGCAGTTATTGGAGAATTAGCTGATACACCCAATATTGGAGATAAAGGGAGCAGTCGGGTTTATCCTCCATATGTAATAACACCGTATCAAGGAATTAAAAGTCTTCTTAATGATTCTGCAGAAGTCATATGCAACGATGGTAGAAAACAAGAAGAAGTCATACAAGTCGTAAAAGGCGTCGATGTAGTGGTTATTGTAGCAGGATTTACGCATAAAGAGGAGGGAGAGTTTGTGTTTTCTAAAGGCGGAGATAGAGATTCGTTAACACTTAAAGAAAAAGATGAAAGACTTATTTTATCAATTTCTCAAATCAATAAGAATTGTATTGTGGTATTACAAGGTGGTAGCGCTATTATGATGGAGAATTGGAATAAAAAAGTTCCAGCAATAATCATGTCTTGGTATTCAGGAATGGAAGGAGGCAACGCTTTAGCAGATATTATCTTTGGGAACGTTAATCCTTGTGCAAAGCTTCCTTTTGTCATTCCTAAGTCTGAGAAAGATTTACCTTATTTCGATAAAAGTGCAAAAAGTATAGAATATGGATATTATCACGGTTATCGATTGCTGGATAAAGAAAGCAAAGAGCCGGCTTTTCCGTTCGGATTTGGGCTTAGTTATACAAACTTTGAGTATTCAAATCTAAAAGTCGAAGATGAGGAGATTTCACCCAAAGATAAACTAAGAGTATCGGTAACTGTTAAGAATACGGGAAACATGGATGGTGAAGAGATCGTACAATTATATATAGGATATAATGGTTCCAAAGTAGACCGTCCCGCTAAGGACCTTAAAGGATTTGCAAAGATTCTGGTAAAAAAAGGAGAATCAAAAAATGTTGAATTTGAATTAGATCCAAGGGACTTAGCATATTACGATGAGGAAAAAAGTAGATGGGTAATTGAGAGAATTGGGTATTCTATCTACGTTGGAGGGTCGTCTAAAAAAACTGAGTTATTAAAAAAAGAAATTACAATGAAATGAAATTTAATACTTTCGTGCTTTTTTCATGTTTTCTTCCATTTCTTGACGCGCCTTTTTAACCGTTGGCATGTCAGAGGTTTCAGATACACCGACTCGCCACCAAGATCCTCCATATCCTCCAGATTGTGAAAAGATTTCAATTTTTATATGGATTAACGTAGTTTTATCTTGTTGTTTTGCCAATTCTAATTTATTTTTTAGATCTTCAAGAGAATTAACTTCATATGCCGCAGCCCCATAACTGATTGCATTCATTTTATAATCAATCAAATGAAATGGCCCTATTAACTTATCTGTTTCTTCATCACGTTCTCGTAATTCATTACCAAATCCTAAAGATCCTTTTCCAAAACCTACTGAACCCATGCCTGTTGCAAGATTATTAATTGAGTTAAATCCTTGACTATCAAATAATAAAATTATTATTTTCTTATGTTCTAATAAGCTGGTAACTAATTCCGTATGCAACATTAAATAACCGCCGTCTCCTTGAATAATATATACATCACTATCAGGTGCTACATATTTTATACCTAATCCTGCGGCAATCTCATAGCCCATACATGAATTTGCATATTCAACATGATATTGTTTTACACCTGTCGAACGCCATGTACGTTGCATATCTCCCGGAGTACTACCTGCCGCATTCACAACTACGTCTTTCTCAGCCATAAAATCATTTAATACACCGAGTACTGCAGGTTGTGGTAAATATTTCGGCTGATCTGCACTGGGTTGTAATGATCGTAGTCGATCAACCTCTTTATCCCATAGATTTTTCAGATCTGCATATTCATTGATATAATCTTTAGAAAGCGACCATTCTTCGGAATTCTTCAAGACATCCATAATCTGGATGAGGCCCGTCTTAGCATCGGCAAGAATTTGAATTGCGTCCATCTTATATGCATCAAAATTAGATATATTGATAGCAAGTATCTTTACATCGGGATTTAGAAAAGCGCCCTTTGAAATTGTTGTAAAATCCATTAAACGGGTTCCAATCGCGATAATTAAATCAGCTTGTTTCGCTATAATATTTGCGGCACTTGTCCCCATAACGCCCATACCTCCTAAATTTTGAGGGTGATCCCATTTAAAAGCACTTTTTCCTGCATTCGTAAATGAGATGGGAATACTTGTGGTTTCAACAAACTTTTTTAATTCTTCAATTGCGAAAGAATAATGGATCCCTCCTCCTGCTATAATCAAGGGTCTTTTTGCATCTTGTAGCATCTTAACTGCAATTTCAAGACTAGTTTCTGAAATGGGTCGTCTATCTATTCTATGAATACGCTCTTTGAACCAATATTCCGGCCAATCATAAGCTTCGGCCTGTACATCTTGGCATAATGCCAAACAAACAGCACCTGTATTTACAGGATCTGCCAACACACGCATTGCATTGATTGCCGAGGTCATAAGTTGTTCTGGGCGTACGATTCTATCCCAATACTTACATACTGGCTTCAAACTGTCTGATGCTTGTATATTAAGGTTATGGTGTTGTTCTATCTGTTGAAGAACTGGATCGGGCTGTCGATCTGCAAACACATCTCCTGGCAATAACAAAACCGGGATACGATTGCTTGTTGCTGTGGCAGCTCCCGTTACAAGATTAGTGCACCCCGGACCGATAGATGTAGTCACTGCAAATGTGCCTAATCGATTGAGATGCTTTGCCGCACCTATTGCCGTATGAACGCCTCCTTGTTCATTTTGAATTCTATAGTATTTCATATATTCATGTTCTTGTTCTAGGGCTTGTCCCAGTCCACATACTTCTCCATGTCCAAAAATTCCGAAAATCCCGCGAATCAGTTTATGTTTCCTTCCATCTAATTCAATATATTGGTTACTTAAAAATCGAATTAACGCTTGTGCTGTTGTTAAACGAATGGTTTTTTCATTCATCATACTCATCATATATTTATTCTTAAGAAAAAATAATATCTTTGTTAACAATAATAAACAATAATAAAACAATAATAAACAATAAGTATATTGGAGTATAGATTGAATAAATTACTAAGTTTATGGTGTAGTATATGGATTTTGAAGAATTAGTGTATAAAAGAAGAACAATTAGAAGATATAAGGAAAAAGAGGTTCCAATTGAGATATTAAAAAAATTAGTCGACTATGGTCGAGTTGCACCAGCTGGAGCAAATATACAAGCGGTTGAATATGTGATAATTAAGAATGAGCAAACAAGAAAATCTTTATTCCCCCTCGTTCGTTGGGCTGGTGGACTCCCTAAAAATATGCGGACTCCCGAAGAAGGACGGCGCCCGATGGCCTATATTATTGTATTAGTAAATTTAGAAATTAAAAAAGGGGCAGACCATGATATCGGGGCAGCAGTAGAGAATATTCTTCTTGGAGCGGCAAATGAAGGATTGGGGGCTTGTTGGATGGGCGCTATTGATAGAAAGAAGATTCGTAAATTATTGGAGATCCCCAAAAAATATAAAATCGAACACGTGATAAGTATTGGTTATCCTGATGAGACATCGCAGATTGAATCTTTTGACGGGACTTTTAAATATTGGAAGGATGACGCAGGTAATATGCACGTTCCAAAAAGAAGTTTAGAGGATATTATTTTAAGAATAGATGACTGAAATATAGACGACATCTTTAACTTAATTGGGACTTTAAAATTTTGATTAATTTCCTATAAAATGTTTCTTTTTTCATCTCATAATTCTTAAAAGCTTGTATACGCCCGAGAAGAAAACTCCATTTCTTAGGAAGTTCAGTTTTCTCTAAATATATTGGAATAATTTTAATCTCCTTTTTTTTATATCTTTCTCTGGCTTGATTAATTTCATCGAGAACATATTCTCGCTTTATTGACTTATTTGAAATAAATACCATAAATGACTTGCATTGCCATAATGCATCAACAATCTCTCCAATCCAATCTTCTGATTGTTGAATTCCTTCGTCATACCATATCTGAATACCCTCATCATGTAATTTTTTAATGATTGGATAAACTAATTGACGATCTACATGAGCATAACTCACAAAAAGATAAGGTTGATCGTTATTGCCATAATTATATGCTTCAAATGGAGGTGACAAGATAGAATTTTCAGAACCAAGTAGGTCTTGATCTTTTTGCAATTCCTCATTTAGCTTATCAAAAAATATTTTCATTTGTTCTTTTCGTTTGGAAATTAATTGGGTTATTTTATCGTGCTGTTTTTTCAACCCGAAATAAGAATATACATCACAAATTTTATTTAAAATCTGAATGCTCTCCAAATATTCGTTTCGCTTAGCCAATTTATCGGAAAGATCGATTTCTTCTTTTATTTTATCCAAATAGATTTTTTTTTCTTCATATTCCGCCCAATTATCTTTGAGATCCGAGATTGACCATTTATCACCAAATCTCGCATGAATCCATCTTATAAGCGGCGTATTATTTAAGGAGATGGATTTTAATGCTGTAAGATTTTGAAAACCCTCTAATACTTCAATGTCATTGTTATCTAGCTTTAAAGTCTCAATATATGGCAGAGTTTGCAGATTCTGAATCTCTATCAACCTATTATTTTTCAGATTTAATTCTGTCAGATTAATGAGTTTACTAAGGTCATTGTCACCAGAGATATAATTTATAATATTACCTTCAAGATTCAGAATTTGCAGCTTTCGCAGGTCCGAAAAATTATTTAATTGATTTATTTGGTTATAGCTAATATCTAAATGAATTAAATTCACATTCTTGTGTAGATTTTCAACATATCTAAAATAGTTTCCACTAATCGATAGGAATCGTGACTGGGAAATTTAAAGAAATCTTTGATCTTGATTTTCTTCTTCTTGAAAAATTCTTCGACTCCTAATTTCAATCGGTCTATATATTTTTCTCTGCCTTCTTCATCCAATAAATCATATTCTTAAAAAACTGAAACTGCTCCTTTAAAGGACGATCTGACAAAAAGTAGAAAATAATAAATATGTGACTTATTGTTTTATTCCTAATGAAAATAGAAATTAATAACAGTAAAATCATTCTCACAATGCGAAATAG
>WJKO01000515.1 GCA_014729055.1 Promethearchaeota archaeon
TTCATATACTGTTAACCCTCCATAAAAAACGAGATCTTGGGGGCAAATACCTATTAATTTGCGAATTTTCTTATATTCTGTTTGAATATTATAGCCGAAAATCTCAACTGAACCAGAGGTGAGATTCATAGCCGTTGCAGCTATAGATATTAACGTAGTCTTTCCTGCCCCGTTTGGTCCTAATAGAGAGAAAATCTCTCCCTTTTTGACACAGAAGGAAACATCATCAACTGCAACGACGTTACCATCCTCATAGATTTTAGTGAGGATTTTGATATTTAATGCATTTTTTTTTTTTAACTTCGCAATGTTAATCTTTTGCTCATTCTCTTGCTGTATTCCAAATTCTCCCATTTTGAACACATCTACTAGTGCAATATACGCATTTAATGGTTTAATGTTTTAAAGATAAGGTATAATGTCTATATAGATATTAAATATGATAATCAAATAGGAAACCCTTTATTAGCATAAAATGAGATTTCAAAATAATTTTTATATTACATTAAGATTGAAATTATACAATCTTAATTTCCTTAAAATCAGAATACCATTTATTTTGGATTTCCAAATTAAAGGAACGCAGTGGATCGTCGTCTCTTTGAAGGTTCCAGCTGAAAATGCACGGATGATTGCGATCCCGCATAATCATATCCTTGATTAATTGTTGACTCTCTTCTTTACTTTTATCTACAAGTCCTATCTCTTCAACTACTGCAAACCCTAGACGATCCATCATATTTAGCGAAAATTGGTCAGCAGGATGGTGAATTAAACGGATGGTATTAATACCATCACTTTTTAGACTTTTTAATTTCTTAATGAGAATCTCTTTAGGAAGAGATAACCCGAAATCAAGGTGCTCAAATTGTTGGGCAACACCATTCATTTCAAATTTCTGACCATTTAAGAAGAGTTCTTCCTCTTTTTGTTTAAATTCGCGGATTCCAACTTGTTCTTCAATTAATTCAAACATAACACCTTCGTTGTTTTTCACTTGTAAAGTCAAATCATACAAGTATGGTTCTTCGGGACTCCAAAGATGCAATGAATCTTTCGGAATTTGTATTGTTGTTGTTAATAACCTCGAATTCTCATGTTGAACATTGAAATCACGCTTTTGCATAGATATTAACGCTTTATCATGAGTTATCTTCAATAACAAGGTCGCTTGTTCCAGATCCCATTTCATAGTGTTTCTAAAGTATGTTTTTACGACTATTTTACCTAATCGAGGAACTGCTTCTTGTTTCCAGTCGATTTCAGTTGTTATTTGGTATTCTTCCATGTATATCCAATCATAGAATTCAAGATAGACTCCCCGATGAATCCCTGAGAAATTCATATCATTGTGGACCTTTAGGACGAGATAATGTGGCTCTTCAACTGAAATACTTGTCACATCAAATGAAAACGGTGTAAAACCACCTTCATGAGATCCGAGCAATTCCCCGTCAAGATATACGTCTATTGCATAGTTTACACCGTCAAAGCATAGATTTACCTTTTTTCGTTCGAATTCATGAGGAAGTAAAAATTCCTTAAAATACCAGCCTGTGCCCTTATAATCGGCAAGCTCGGGATCTATCGTTTCCCAACATCCCGGGACTGGTGCTTCAAACTTTTCTTCTATATATTGGTAATTTTCTCTAAGATACCATTCTTGATCTACTCCTAGATCATCGGGATCTATTTGAAAATGCCAAAGACCATTGAAATCAAACTTAAATCGCATTTTAATCACAAAATAGATTACTTTATCTAAGTCAATTATTTCTTTTATTTCTTCCTTATGACTTTTTTTTTATTTTTGTCATTATAAGTTTTTATGTTTTTTAAGATAATCTTAAGTATCATGGAGACACCATTTTGCGAAAAGAAAAACCTATTCACCAGAAAACGACACAGATATAATAATTATCGGATTCCCTCTTTGGCAATTACAAATAAGGGCACAATTATAGCAGCATGTGAAGCCAGAAAAAAGAAAAGCGACTGGGCTTGCACTGCCATTGTTGCTCGAAAAAGTACGGACAATGGAAAAACGTGGTCGGAACAATATGAACTTGTATCAAGCAAAGATAACTGGAAAAAGAATCCCGATGCAGTTTTGAATAATCCGGTGTTTATTATAGAAAATAATTCGAATATAATTCATTTTTTATATTGTCAAGCATATCAAAAAGCATTTTACATGCAAAGCACTGATGATGGAAAGACATTTTCAAGACCAAGAGAAATTACCTCTACATTCGCGAAATTCCGAGAAATTTTTAATTGGGACGTGATTGCAACGGGACCTGGTAAAGGAATCCATTTAAAAAATGGAAGATTGGTCGTACCCATTTGGATTGCATATGGTGGAAATAGAAAACACCGACCGTCCATCTCTGGAGTAATATACAGTGATGACAGAGGTAAAACGTGGAAAGCGGGAGACCTTATCCCAAATAATGAAAAAAAGCAAATGCCAAATATGAGCGAATGTTATGCTGCTGAATTAAGTGATTCGAGGGTATTATTGAATATTAGAACCACGAGCTTAAAAAGGCGAAGACTATATTCAATTAGTGAAGACGGAGCACATAATTGGTCTGTTCCAAAATTTGATGATAATCTCTTTGAACCCGTTTGTATGGCCAGTCTAATCCGATTTAACGTCAAAAACACAACACATCCTAAGTTTCTCTTCTCTAATCCAGATAGTAAGGACACGAAAAATCCATTGAAGATAGCACGAAAAAGGTTGAGCATAAAGTTAAGTGAAAATGATTGTCAAACATGGACAAATTCTAGAATTATAGAGCATGGAAAGGCAGGATATTCCGATTTAGCCATCGGAAAGGATAATACAATATTTTGTTTATACGAAAGAGCAGGAAAAAAGCAGAGACGGTGCTATTACCATCATATATCAATCGCACATTTTAATCTAGCATGGCTGTTATAATTGGCTTATAACATTTTTTCTCAAATTTATTCTCAACATAACTTCAATTTTTTTAATAAGGAAAAATGTAATTATGTATAAAAATCATTCAATAAAAAAAGTAAAGGAGTGAATAAAATGGCAAAAAAATGCGAATGTCCCGCTTGCTACTTTGAGTTTAACCCTGACGATGGAGTTATCGTGGGTGAAGTCATTGCATGTCCTGATTGCGGTGCAGATTTAGAAATTTTGGAAATAAATAATGATGTAGTAAAATGTCAAGTTGCAGAGATGTCCGAGGAAGATTGGGGAGAATAGGGACTCAGAGGACTTCCTCGCCAACAATTCCGTGCAAATCCCTGTACACAGCGGATTCAGAACTGATAACAAATAGTGAGGTGGTTGCATGAATCTCTCTTTCATACTTCACCCATTCCTCCACAGTATCACTTTCAATTTCCCTACATATAGAGAGAGATAATTAAATAAAGCTGATTAGATGAGAAAGAAAGTGCGGGAGGGCCATAATAAATAAAAAGAGGGGCACCACATTTGTGGGTTTTTAAGGGAGAAAATAGCGTATTTTACTAAGGGCGAATTCTGTAAAATAACAAATAAGTAGTGGACCCTCCACACACTTATACTATTATGTTAATCTTCATTTTGAAAAATCCTTCGTTTTTGACCTTATTATGTACGGATAGAACAAAATAGAGTCTTTTTAAATCTTGTAGTTTTTAGCGTACCAGAGAATATAATCTCTATTCGGAAATGGAAAATTATAAGTTTAAGTAAAGTAGTGGAAAGAAGATCGGGAGGTCAAAAAGAAGTAAAATAAAAAGAGATTTCCTGCTATTTGCAGGTTGAGGGAGAGCTTTTTACCGTTTTGGGATAATATTTAACCAATTTTCGGTAATTATAAATTTTAAAATAAGGACTCATCCCGATCTTCGTACTAAAATTAATCTCGTTCTTTTTATTTCTTTTTGTAAATAATTATTCAAAAAACACCCATTTGTGTTTTGAATCTATTTGTGTTTTAAATAATGCCTTATTTAAATATTCTCAAGCAATGTGATAACGTCTATTTTGCTTCCTTTGTTATAAGAGAGACTTCGTCCGTCGTGGTATCAAGTAAAATACCCTCAAGCTTGCCCCATTGGCATGTACCACAGTTTGCATAAATTTTTCCGTCAATATTCTCTATAAGGGGACGATGTGTGTGCCCACAAATAAGTATATCATATTTCTGCAAAATTGTCTCTGCAAAAACACGTTGTTCTTTCTGATATTTCGTTTTATCTCCTGGTTTAGCCAAAATTGTTGGCAGTTTGTCTATATCCGCATTAATAACGATTTCAACCCAACCCATCATATATACTAAAAATCGAACAAACCAGTTTTTACCATGTTTATGGTGCTGAAATCCGTGAGTTATTATCACTTTCTTTCCAGAATCGGTATTAAATTTCACTGAAAGTGTTCCAGTCAAGTCATAATCGTGATTTCCTTTAATAAACTCTATTTTAGGATTGTTCTCAAGATATTTTATCAGCTTACTATGGACTTGTCTTATAGTTTCCATTTTTGCTTGCCATAATTCATAAATATCCCCAACGAGATAGATTTTATCGGCATTTTGGGCTTCAATAAAATCAATTAAGGCTTTTTCTCTCGTTTTTATTTCATCGCCATAGGCGAAATCATCACTCTTCGTTCCATTTCCCAGATGAAAATCTGATACGCAAAGAATCTTCATTTTAAACCTCTTGTATATCTTCGCATTAGGGCTATTGCTTAAAATATTTTTTGCAGATATAAA
>WJKO01000516.1 GCA_014729055.1 Promethearchaeota archaeon
GTATAGATAGTGGTATTTAGGATTTAAAGAGCGAATTAGTGCCAATTAGGTTTTTAATCAGTCAAATTGGACAGAAAATCGAAAAATCGTATGGAAACAATAGATTGAAGATTGAAAAACAAAATGTTTGCGTATAAGCAGAAAATAAAAATAAAATAGAGGAAATTTAAAAATGGAGTTATATAGACAAGGGGACGTTCTCATTGTAAAGATAGAGAAATTACCAAACTTTACCCGAATGATGAATAGTGATATTATCGTAGAAGGAGAAGCTACAGGACATGCACATAGACTTAAAAACGGCTGGCTTTATACTGACGGTCGAGACTTATTCATTAGTGCTCAAGCCGATACAGAAATCGTCCATGAGGAACATGACACCATCCCTTTGGATGCTGGATTATATAAAGTAATCCGACAACGAGAATATATTCCCGTAGATCCAAAAACTAAAGGACAATTTAATATCAATGAGGATAATAACGACCAACGATTAAAAAAATACCGCTATGTTATGGATTAGGTTATGGATTCAATTACGAATTAAATTTGAGGTTAGAAATAGAAAATGTTAGATCGAAAAACACGGATGATCCTTAAAAAAATTCAAGAGAAAAGCCATTTTCTCTTCGAGCGAATACCAGCCCGTAGATTTTATTTGGATTCCGGACTTAATTTCGCAATTTCTCGAAATGGTTTATTTACATGGACCATTAGGGTGCCAGATGAAAAACACATAAACGAATTCCATATTATTAGAAAATATGGAAACTGGGTGAAAGTTTTTAAGAAAAATATCGATTTTAATACGAAAGAATTAACAGAACGTGCACAATTTGTATTTTTACTTGGTAAACCTAAAAATAAAATCAAA
The DNA here is from genome assembly GCA_014729055.1 of Promethearchaeota archaeon. Classification (GTDB taxonomy): domain Archaea; phylum Asgardarchaeota; class Lokiarchaeia; order Sigyniarchaeales; family Promethearchaeaceae; genus WJKO01. The sequence goes on from WJKO01000516.1 coordinate 875, forward strand.
CATGAGGACATTATCAATTGTTCCAACGTTGAAATTCGAAGAATTCTTATCGAAGAATACGGAATTTCAAGATTTATCCATGAGACAGACGCAGACATCATTCATGAAGACGGCGAGAGCCAGTTAATTAGAATTCCTCTCGATTCATTCACCGAACCATTGGTGTTTGTAAAAGTTAAAGACTCAAGTACTGATCGTATTTACTTCCTCCAAGTTCCGCCTGATATGAAAACATGCAAACAAGCAATTGCTTGGACTTTTGGACTTTCCGAAGAGGAATATGCTCCTCTTCTGGAAGCATAAACCATTGACTACCTTTTATTTTTTATAAAGATTTATGTATAGCATAGACACCAAGTAGGATGAAATCCGTGTATCATTTCCATGATTTCGGTATAACCTGCGGAAGTAAAATATCTACTGGGACATGGTTTATCATTATTCTCCACGACATCAAAATGAATATGGGCACCACTTCCAATGGCTAAAAACGTTGCAATTTTTTGGCTCTTCTCGATCCAATCCCCCTCAGTCACTGTAAGCAAAGCTTCTTGATGGTTTATATCTGCTTCCGCTTGCGTCCATGGTTCAAAAACATAATTCACAAACACACTGTTATTAAATTGTACTTCAACAGCTAAATGATAGCGATTTTCAACAGAATCTCCATAATCATTAATATGTATATCATTAATTCGTCCTGGTGCTGCGGCAATAACTGCACTATCGTTAGCAAAGAAATAATCTATTCCTTTATGGACAAATCCCCAAGGACATTGATCAGTTGTGGAATAACCTTCATTAAAAGCAGTAATATTACTCCGATCCTCGTAAACGACACCCAGCATATTTAACTCTGAAGAATCATACCTACCTTCTGCATCAAAATCATCTCTAAGAAAATATAATGCCGAAAAAGTTCCAACAATCAATATGCATAAGGTTATGATTAAACTCTTTTTTTTAGCCATAATTAGTAATAACTCAGTATATATTAATTAATTTTTAGTCAATTTTAGCCAATGTCAAAAAAGAAAACCAAATACGCAACAACGGCATCCAAATATTGTCCTATGTTTCTATCACAATATGCGATCGTACTTCTGGAACGATTCATTATTTTTTTTCCGCTAAAATATACTTCTGTTCGTCTTGAACGTGATAATGTTTTAGTTGACGAGTAGTATCCTATATTAGAACGAGATGAATCCAAAATCTTCCCATTCTCGACATATCCGATTGTTGTTCGACTACGATCCAAAACCTTTCCATTTGCCTCAAGATAGCCTAGTGTAGATCTGCTTTTATTTTTAAATCGCCCAGATTCATAATACCCAATAGTTGTCCTTGATGCATTCATAAATTTCATATTTTTTTATCCCTATCTTTGTTTTTCAGAGCTTTATCCAGTGTCATATTGAAATTGTACCCAAACTTGGACATTTGGAACCCCATATGACTGGGGTTATCCCGCAGCCTTGAATGCTGCGAGCATTGTTGGTAAATATATGTTTATTTCCCCTTAATTGCAAGAACTATTGCCGCTGCGAGATCTCTGCCCGCATATCGCAGTTGCCCATTATACTTAAATCGGGTAATATTGCCCCATCGCACGGGAACAAATTTCTGCGTATTTGGTTGCCCCGCGACGGGAATCCAAAACCCGGCCGTTGAATTGGTGGGTTCATCACCGCTTAAATAATCGGCGTAACTCTCTTGAGATGTTTTATAGGCACTTACCGCCTTAAATCGGCGTTTGCGGATGCTATATAGCTCTTTTACCCGCCCCTCAATCTGGGAAAAAAGAAAACCCTTCGTTGACTGTCCCGATCCTGCCGCTGCATGTGATGTCCACCCCAATTTCTCAAATTTATCGACCGAACTGTTAAACGTTTCGGCGTTTATGAGGACGCGGCTTGCAGTGGATTTCGCAATGTGATCAGAACGTCTCGTTACTATTTTCTTAGAACACTTCGCTATATTCTCATAGATGCCTTGATAGCGCGATGTGTCCTTTATCTTGGCTGAAATCTTCTTATCCAGTCGGGCATAGATGTTTGCGGCTGATTCCGAGCGTTTTGACCGCTCTGCAAGATGCGGAAAGGTGATAACCGCGGTATTGCGCATAGATTTAAGAAATCTTTTACACCGCACGTATTGCAATTTATATTGGCTTTTTATCTTGGGTTTTTGATTCAATTCCGCTATATATGCTGCCGCCAGTTTGAGGATAATGGCATTGAGAAGCGCTTCTGCTTTCATCGATGCAGCTTGTTGGGCTTTATTTCCAATAGTTTTTACCGCTTCCTCATAGAGATTTACAATAAAATCGGGAATCTTGAATTGCTGAGCCGTGGATGTTTGAATGTAAGATTGGATATATGCTAAAAGTTGACCGTATCGGCTTTGTTCCCCCGTTCTGCGCGCGAGTTGGGTTTTATTTCGATCATTCGAAGGGGTTTTCCCCGCTTGATTTTGGTTTATTGACATGTCGAGTATCTGAGAGTGTTCAATTACATCTTCTAGCTTCAGATTCTTTATTGCCTGAAGTAACTCATCTCGCGTATTCGAAGTTAAAAGTGTATGAAGGTATCCGAGCTGTGTTGTTGATTGTGGAGGGAAAATAGTAAGAGAACCGTATTTAGTTTGTAGAATATCATTAGGATCCTCGAATCGCGGCGATGTAAAAGGTGACGAGCATTCGTTGATATAACGCGCGCCGAGCACCTGATATGTCCGTCCGTCTTGCTTTTTCTTCACAAACGCCTGTACATTTTTCGTTCGATATCCCAGATCATTACCGCTATAAACGCCATTGTCCTTCATTTTAAAAGGTGCGGTTAATTTGGTTTCATGAGGGGCATTAAGTATTATTTTATTTTGGTGTTTTGGTATAATTTGCGGCTTTTTTTGGTCGAATTCCTTCAAGACGGAATTCATGCCGCCGTTAATTTGATAAATTTTATTTTTATTGCGATCTATTGGAAGCGGGTGGTACATTCTGCTACTGAATTGGCTACACTTCAAACTAATTGCCTGCATGCTCTTATCCAACCAGTCGCTTTTTTTCTTTCCCGTTTGGATGTCTATCGACACGGGCAATTTTAAATTTTCAATTTCTTCCCCGCTTTCGCTGATTTTAATAATTGCCTCATCAGATGTTTCGAAACTGATGCAATTTGAGGTAAATCGGGGGGTAAAGTAATTTAAATAGTCGATGGCAGCCGCTGTTGCCGGTGTTAAAAAGACATGATATTGTTGCTTTATCTGTTTGTAAAGGTCATCGATCTGTGTGTCGGTTAATCTACTTGCCCGATCTTTTCCTTTCGGGTTTTTTAAACCCCCGCCTTTTTTGCGGTTCAAGACTTTGTATTCGGAAATAAGCCGAGAACGCTGCCTTGCCGGCGTATCGCCGAGTTTATACAAATTATCGATTGCTTGCTTACTTAAACGCGTAAATGCAAAACGCTCATACAAGATATCTCTGTCCTGTCTTTTGGGAACGGCGACCCCTTTGCTTATCTTCTTGCAACCGTGAGTTATAATCTTGAAAATAATATTGCGGGCTTGCCGCATTATATTTTGAGCAGTATTCCAGTTCGGAGATTCAATGTTCCTTATACGATATTTTTTACACACATTATCCAACCGGTATTTCCCGGAATTATCCCATGACCTTTCTGCTTTTGTTGTCGCTTCTGTATCTGAGAGGTTCTTTGTTTCCGTATAATATTTCTGTAATTCCGCAATATAATCGCTCTTTCGCTCACCTTCTTCCCTATCCCATGTTTGCTTGCCCTTTTTCTTAATAAAGGTCTTTTTAATGCGGGTATATTCTGAGTCAAGAAAGTTTTTCCTTATCTCCGCCGCGAATTTTTTGGGGATTGTTTTTTGCATGAGGAATTTTTCTGACCATTCGAGTTGCTTGGGATCTGTAGATGTCGCAAAATTTTTAAGGTGATCCAATATAAAGCCCAACATTTGTTCTCGCATAGCTCCTGCTTGGAGAATATGGCAGGCGCGACCGAAGATTAATCGTCTTTCGCGGCTTGTTAGGTTGAATTGTTTAAATTTATTATTTATGGTTTTTAAGGTATTTTTGTTTCGCATTTTCTTGATGACTTCGTTCGGAGATTTGCCGCTATATTTCCTTAATTCTTTTAAAAACTCATCTCGCTGACCTTGAATATTGTACTGAATTGTCTGATACATCATATTAATTGCTCTGTTGACGCATAATTTCTGTAGAATTGCGAGATATTTCAAGCGGCGTTGTAAATCGTCAGATAATTTTTTCTTCGCTATGGTTTTATTTGCACTCTGCAGAACATTGGGGATAGTATAATGATTAATATCGCAATATTGTTCGAATTGAGTGTAATTATGGCTAAAGTATTGCAAATCAGATACCATTAAGTGCAGGATAAACTTTTGATTTCTCTTTTTCGGCACTTGAGGTTGAGATTGAGAGGATTTCTTCTTGGTTGGCTGAAAATCCAAGTCATATAAAAGCATATTCATAATATTTTTAAACCGAACGAGCTCGTTATGATGGTGCAATGATTGATTTGCGCACGTACGCCGTAATTGATCTGCAAGATTTTGAAAATAGGTATCTATGTCAGTATTGGGCTGCGTGTTAAGATTGTTATATATGTTCTCTTTAATATCCTCTTGCAAATTTTTAATGGTATCTGCTAATTTATTGAGTGTTCTCTTATTTTTGGGGATAAGTGTGTTCTCTACTTTTGAGAGCACAAATTGTTCATACTCTATTTGATTCTCAACAGCTTTCTTCTTGATAGCATTCAACTGACCCTTTTCTGCGTTCAACGATTTAATCGAGTTTTTTAGCTTACCCTTCTGGCGCCCCAGATGTCTTATCTTGCGTTTTCTTAAAAAGTATGCCCTAAATTTATGATATAAATGATCGCAATCTTTCATGACGGTAGGGATGCGTCTGCTCGACCGCTTAAACTGATCCGTTCTGCGCGAATTTGGATTGGGTGTTTTTTTGCCTATGCGGGTGGATGACGTGAATACTTTATTTAATGTCCGAATTGATGTCTTTTTCCCGGCAAAATCTCTGAACTTTTGTAAAATTGTTGTATCCACTTCACCTGCATCGTTGATACAAGTTTCCAATTTATTGATCATTTTTTGATAATCATAATAGTCTAATGGTGTGAGTTCGTTATCTACAATGAAGAGATAATAAAGATCACCGTAATTTGCTTTAGAGGTAACCCCGCAAATCTTGCGGACGACACGCTTAAGCAGTGTTCTCAATTTAGCACGTTTATCCTTAACGCTTTTCTTTGATGGGTCGTCCTTGTCCAGTTCCTTTACGTTCTCCCAATCTTGCTGCGTAGATTTCCACTCCTTTACCAGTTCAATGATACTTGCGTGAAATTCTTTGTCATCAAGGTCTTGTAACTTTTCGTTCTTAAAAACTATCGCCCCGATTGTGCCTTGATTATATTCCACTGCCTCTTTTTCTGATTTGCCATGCCCGAACTTTTCCATAAATTCTGAAAACGTGCGAGAATATGTATTTCTGGAGGGTTGCTGTTTCATTCTTCTGATATAGGTGTCAAAACGCGAGCAAGATGTAGGAGGCTGAGGTACCTGTGCTTCACAATCCGGTTGCTTCTTCAAATCTTTCCGATGTTTCAGATGTTTTAAATTGATTGACCCTTTTACTGCTGCCAAAGCTTTTTCTTTAGCATCTATTTCGGTCTCGGGTTTTTTATTGTGACTATACAGCGCTTTAATAAATCCCTTATAAGTTGTGTGCAGATGTGATTTCTTTTCTTTTAATGCCTTGGATTTGCCGAGCAGCCCGATATATGACCCTTTTTTGCTTGCAAATGGCTTTAATTTGTCAATATCTTTATCTTTGGCAAGATAATGAGAAAAGGTAAATCCGCTGAAAAGTACCGGGGGCAATAAATCAAATACATGCAGCGTTGCTGATGTATACGAAAGTGGGCATGAAATAAGACCCGCTACCCTTTTTTTATTTTTAGCTTCAAGGACCAAGGAATATATTTTGTCCAATATATCTATAACAAATTTTTCACCCGATTCTTGATCAATGTATCTGTTTACCGAGAGTAATTCAAGCGATGCCTCTGCTTTTTGTCGCACATTGTCCCAGATCGCCTGCTCTCCGAGTGAAACATCGCTATTAATAATTACGGGGGGCATTAAATACGGATCCAGATACACAAGCGTCTTGCTGCCTAACATTTCTTCTGAATGGGTAAATATCAACCATAATAATTCTTGGATCTGCATAAACACATAGGGAGAAGCCGCAATTTCGTTCAAGTAACTGGTATTAGGTTCTGCAGCCATACCTGCATTCTCAAAATATTCCAATAGATAGTTCATTGACGGAATATCAGCGAAATAATGAATGGGTAAGGCATTCACCACGGAATATAAACGGTCTGTTCGCTTAATATAATAAAAATCAAGTGAATGGTCCAAAATGAGTTTTCCAAGGTGATTCAATGCACGCGCGATGCGATTTATGACCTGCGAATCATGGCTCTCTTCATTTTCAAGAGTGGTTTTAACGAAAACCAAATGCTTTAAGAACTGATATTCTCCCCGTGTGTAGTGTATGATGGTGCCATGCTGCTCAATTCCTTCAACACGCTGCTCTTCATCATTATACATCGGCTCAAAACAATTATCCAAAAATGATCTGAGCGTATTAAGATCTTGAATTAGTTCCTCCGAGCTGTCAAGAAAGGTTTGCATGCCGGCATCGGGAATCGAATCATATATTGCTTTCAGTTGAATATATATCTGCCGTAATTTTTTCAAAATGTCCGAATATGACACATGGTCGGGTAGGTCAAAGGATTTTTTGTGTATGAGTTCCTCCACTTGGCTAAAGACACCTTTGAGATGGAAGTCCAACGCTTGACTGAGATTTTGGCGCAATTCAATGTGTGATGAAAGAGAATGTTCAAGATCAACGGGTAAAAATTCGGCAAATTTGCCAATATATGTATTTATTTCAGAGACAAAATCCTTGATGGCGGCTTTCTCTTCCGAATCTTCTATCCAATCCACAATATCCACTAGCTTTCTGACAAGATGGTGATATATGGATCGGATAACTGTCATTTTTTCTACTCCGTGGCGTTCTCATTCGCTCATGGCAAATAAAAACGTATTTTTTTCACAATATTACATAATTGGTTCTATATATTCAAATAAAAACAGTTTGTATATTTATTGGTTTTGATTGAAATGTATTCTGCATACATTTCTTCAAAGCAGTTTACACGAAAAAACGAAGGACTTTTATCCTTTTAATCGAGTTATTCTATAAACCCTTAATTAATGGATTTATTAAAGGGATATCTTAAGACGAGAGTGCCAATGATCCTTAAGTAAATTTAAAATGGACATTAATTGCTGCTTATTATCATCATTTTTTGGAATTTTCGTATCAGTCTTTCGATCCATATTATTGTTTTGAGCTAGCTTCTGCTTCAATCTAACTTACCAAATTGTTGACTAGCTCAATCATGCGATTCAATAGAGTTTTCAAAATATTTTCAAGCAAAAAGGGGATATGTTATCACACCGAATGTTATAACGTTTTAGTGCGCACAAACACCTTTATATCCACACCTATGAGGGAATAATATACGGGTATTTGGTGATAGATCATTATGAAGAGCCGAACCAAGAAGATATCATTGAGTTTCCACCAGTTAAAAGGGTTTATTGCGCGGAAAATTCTTATCTGTTTTCTAAACCCGTTCCGCTTTCGGAAATCAATATTCAAAGTAATTAATTAAATCATTTTTTCTCAATAATTGCAATAACCTCATTGATTTCCTTAAACCAGTCTGAGATATTATTCATAAATTTATTTGAATCAATGATTGCACCATGAGATCCCGGATTTTTTATAGGCGTGAATTTTGGAATGATCTTTTTAAGTTCTTCCAAATCGCTGTCTGTATATTGTGATAGGTACTTCTAAATACATAGGAGAGCTTTTTTCATTGAATTTAATGGTTTCACTTACGCGAAACGTCGATCTTGCTCTTTATGTTTCATAATTGCTAAGAAAAATACACCATTCTCTGGTATATCTATACAAGCAGCTTTACAAAATTTACAGACACTAAAAGATAAGTCCCGCTTCTTGACTGCTTGTTCAAAGTGTTCATGATGCATCTGGCGCATTTCTCGACAAATAACATATAAGATTCTGTAGTCTTTATTAATGCGTATATGTCGATATCCCTGGTATGTGTTGCCTTTATATTTAGTACCTAAATAAGGATCTTGATTTAAATTGTTCGCTGCTACTACTAAGGAGCTCCATATGTTACTACGCTTATATTTCTTGATGTCTTTGTCAAATCGGGGACTTTGAAATACAATAAAATTTCTTGACAAATCAATTCGCATCCATTATTCTTTTTTTCATTTTATTTCAATGGAATAAAGCGAGTAGGTTTATCTTTCGAAGATTCAACTATTATCTTGTCCATTTGTTCAACAAAGCCCGGATCCATAGCAAGGTGTATAGTTTCTACCCATGCACTATCAAATAATACCTTCTCTTTGTATCTATCGGGAAAGATAATCTTGCTCCCGTCTTCATACAAATTAATAAAATAACCATCTAACTCAAGATCCATAATGGTATTGACCAGAGAGTGTGGATTATATTCTCCGTAATTTGTCAGTGTTTCTTGATAGATTTTAGATATATGTTTATAATCTCCCTCAAATATATCTGAGATTTCTTCTATAAACCAGATACCCTTGTCATTTAAACAAATTATGCCTTGTTTCCCGAGAGTATCTTCGATTTCAACTAATCCAAAACGATGCAAGTCTTCAATGGCGGCATATAGTTTGGGAGCGGTTATACCATAATGTGTTTTATAAAAATCGGCATATAACACCTGTAAACCTTGCTTAAAACCCCAATATTTCGAAAGAAAGAGTAATAGCATCAATTTTTTTACGGATAATTTATTATTTGGGCGTTTATAGAGGATGTAAAGCAAAAATACATCATCTTCAATACGATCTTTAGTATCCTCATCAACCATGGTAGGATCAGAGGATGCAGATTGTAATGCCCCAATTGACGATGGACGCCCCAAATGAGTGTAGTAGAATCGTTGATCCCGCAATTCTTTAGAAACGACATTTTGCTTCTCTAAGTTTAGCAAAATGAGTACCAATTCCTCTTCGGTTATGGTGCATTCCATTTTCTGCAAGAGATCCTTGATTTCATGCATTGTGAGTTCTTTATTGGATTGTTTAAAAATTTCCAATACGAATTTGATGGTTTGATCTATATTATTCATGATTCATTCAATTTTCGCGGTCTTTTGAGATTATAAAAAGATGTTTAATATATTAATGAATAAGGTTGAATTTCCTTCCGGTAGTATGTGATTAATTTGCGGTCTTTTTTTTCTTTTTGTCTTGCTTTTCGTCAATATTGACCTTTTTCCTTCCGCTGAATAGTGTCCCATATCCGCCGGAGAACTTGGCAAATGCTTCAAGATTTTCTTGTTTCTCCTCTTCCGACATTGCTGCGAGTTCAGCGTCCAATTCTTGCATTTCAATTTCCCTGCTGTCTACTGACTCGTGTTTTCGGATCCGCTTCAGCCGCTTTTTCGCAATTTTCCCCGTCTCATCGTCTAATTTAGCCAATTGTTTGAGTTGCTCGGGGTTCATGATAAAAAAGTCTTTCTTGCCGGTGACAATGCTGTCTTTAACCCATCCACCCGTTTTTGGTCGAAATCCTCCCATTATGAGCTTCCGTTGCGCTTTTTTATCCGGGATAAATCAAATCCTTGTCTCCTATAATTCACATGTGAATATTTCTCCGATGTTGATATCTGATGTGCCGCTTGATGGATCCAACTTTAGCATCTCGGATGAAGATTCGTCGCATCTGGTCTTATTTGATTGTTCAAAATATATATCAGAGGGATTTAATTGTTCCGTGTCGCTAGAATTTGATTATAATGTTACGCAAGTTACCACACTCTCGATTAGTGAACAGTTTCAGCGCGAGCTTGACCAAAATTATCTCCTATTAACGGGACTCGGACATCGCAGTATTTCTTTGAATGCGTCTAAAAATTATTTGTTTGCCCTTACCGCATCCCATTCTCTAAGATGTGAAAACATCTCAATCACGATAACAACGGGAATGACCGACTTGATCATCAGATGTTCAATGTGGGATCAAAAAAGTGGTGCGTATGCGTTTAAGGCAGTTATAAACGACATTGCAACCCATCAATTGCCTTCACTTATCATTGACTCACAATCCCCCGAAATTAACTCGGTGCCATCGGAATTGGGTCAAGATTATGTCAATATCACATTAAATGATTTTACCATCACTTCAGGTATATGTTTTTTCAATACGACTGCGGGTAATATTGCGGACATTACTGCTCCACCAGACCGCGAAGAATTTCAGATCAATTTCAATTCCGGAACGGAGGAGATCTGCTATCAGAATTTATTTATTCTGATCACAGACCAGGCGGGAAACCTAAATTATGCTTGTCTTAACTGGAAAGAGAAAAATCCATTTGTATTTGACCCAGCTCTGCTTGTATTGATTTTGTCCGTGCTTGGAATTGCCACACTCTCGGGACTTCTTATCATAAAGCCCTATGCAGAGGAAAAAGGATTCAAAATTCACATAAAGAAAAAAACGCGATTTAAAAATAAAGATGATGAAA
>WJKO01000517.1 GCA_014729055.1 Promethearchaeota archaeon
CTGCAAAACGAGTATCAAAGGTATTCGATGCGTTTATTGAAGAATTAGAAGAAGAAGAATAAGTTTTCAAATTTTATTTATTTTTTATATTTATTTATTTTGTGATTAGCATGAACAAGAATCTTTTTGTTTCTGCCCCAGGCAGAGTCTGTCTTTATGGAGAACACCAAGATTACCTTAATTTAGTGGTAATTCCTGCTGCAATCGATTTAAGATGTAATATTAAAGGGCAACAGAATACTTCTAATAAAATCGTACTAAATGACAAAGTATTTAGAGAAGTAATTGAGATACCTTTTAGTTCACAGCAAAAATCTAAACCATTTGCTCTTAAAGAAAATGATTATTTTAAAGCAGTACTTAATATATTTATTAAGAACGGAGATTTGGCTGACGTTAATTCTCAACTTGGGTTTAGTGGTGAATTGTGGAATCAAGTACCCGTGAAGTCTGGGCTATCAAGTTCAGCCGCATTATTGGTCTGCTTTACAAAACTTCTGGATATATTATTTGAAACAAACCTTAGTGATATTGAGATTGGCTCATACGCTTATATGGCTGAACATGATGAAATGGGTATTCCATGCGGACAGATGGATCAATTAGCTTCTGCTGTTGGATATATTTTTCATATGAAATGTGTCGAACCCCCGATTGTTACAAAATTGAATAAAAAGGTGCCGGGCTTAGTAGTTGGAGATACGCTTATCCCAAAATCAACAAACTCAGTTCATTCTATTCGTGTGAAAGAGATCACCGATGCAATAGAATTTTTAAAGAAAAATCTCGACTTTGATATTGAAAAAACGAAATGGGAAGAAGTGAACGATATTTTAAAGGATAAGAACGAAATTTGGTTTAAGCGAATGCGGGCAACCCTTAAAGATCGGGATATTACAGATATAGCTTATTCGGAGTTAAGAAAAGAAAATCCGGACGTTGAATATCTTGGGCAATTGCTAAATACACATCAGAAATATCTTCGGGATGACTATGAAGTATCCGTGAAGAAAATTGATGATATGCTTAAAGCGGGTTTAGATGCGGGAGCTCTTGGTGGTAAACTCACTGGGGCAGGTATGGGGGGTAGTATTATAATGCTGGCTCCGGGAAAACAAAAGGAAGTAGCTAACGCTCTAACTAAAGCAGGTGGAAAAGGCTATGTTGTTGATATTGATAAAGGAGTTTATGTAGAAGAAGAATAGGCAATTAGCCTTTTTTTGTTATTCTGAATCCAAAAGTTAGCATTGGCATTCCAATAAGCGTAAGGATAAAAGATATTAGACCGATCGTTTGTTCGGGGATAGATAACATACTTAATCCAAATACGAGATAGCTTGAGATTAAACATAACAATCCGATTGACAGCATTATTCCTTTTTTCCGGACGATTCCTGTACTTTGGAGAGCAATCTTGATGTACAAGAAGAATATACTAAGTCCGGCAATTCCCATCATTGCGGCAAGGAGAAGTTGAGCTATGGGATTAATTGCATTGATAATTTCGTTTTCGGGATATAAAACATACAACCAGTGAATAATGATATAAATGATTTCAAAAATAATCAATCCAATACTTAACATATTTTGACTTCTTTGCGTTATCTTATCTTCAAATGTGAATATAACGAATATTAGAGCGATTATTAGGAATAATTGGTTTATTTGGAACAAAACTTCATTTCCATCATATAACTCAGAAAGGAGATGAAACAAGCGGGATAATGCAACAGCCGCAAAAAATATTGTGACTAGTTTCATAAGTCTCTTCCTTAGTTTCTCGTCAGAATTCTTCCATAAAACAGAGAAATAAATAGTTCCTAATAGAAATATTCCAACGATAATCAACCACATAAAGAGTTCTAAGTCTTTGATGTTCGCCATAATCTTAAATTGTTTCATTTAGTTTTTCTATTTTTCGTTCTTGAAAGTTTCTAAAATTTTTTTGACAGTCATGTCTCCGATAAAGTTCTTAAACAGTGCCTTTGCTAAAGGGGTCGGTATTATATATTCCACATCTTTGAGTCTGTATTCTTTTAGGTAATTCAGTTCGATCAGATATTCTAACTCATCCCATATTGGTTTAAAAATTTTTTTCGCATCCTCTAAGGTTAGATTTCTTGCTAAATCTTTTGTTAAGGATACAATAAGAGCTAATATTCCGTACATCTGGGGTGTAAGTCGGTCATCTATACCATCAGTTATCAGCATATAATAGGTTTCATCTAAAAACTTTGTTTTAATAATCTCATATCCTATTTTTTCAAACCGTATAAGTAATTCGCTAATAATATGCTCAAAGAGATCTTTATCTTGGATATAATTAAGTAAATCTTGTTGTTTCACGAGTTTATCCTCTCTTTCCAGAAAGATTTGGCTGATTTTTTTAATCTTTTGTTCGATATCTTGTGCCATTTTTTATCATTTTCTTTTTTTTTATTCTAAATTAATGATTTGGACTTTTTCGAGTTCTTGTTCTTTGAATTTTGGTTTAGAAAGTAAATATACCAGAGTATTGCTCTTAAATCTTGAATTATTATC
>WJKO01000518.1 GCA_014729055.1 Promethearchaeota archaeon
ACTTCGGCAACATAAGGAAGTTCATCAAACGACTCGATTAATCGTTTCGTGTCGAGAAAGACTAAACCTAATTTTATGCTATCGTGTGTCACAAACAGTAAAATCTTGTTTTTTGAGCAACTTACGATAAAAATATAATGTGCGCCGAATCTCACAAATAATTGCTCAGAAATCTGTAAACGAAGGATAGATTTCACCTTATCTATGGCTAAATTGGAAATGGCTGCAGAAAATGCAATCTTGTCGATATTCTTTGCCAGTGTTGGGTTTAAGGCAAATAAATATACTTCTTTTGCATTTTTAAGCAACACGATGTTATATACTTCGGGTATTGAAGCCATCATATTTTTTATTTTATCATTATGAAGCTCGAACACATTTTGATAGTAGTTAATTTCTGGATACAGGTTTTTTAATGGATTATGTTTGACATTTAATTTACGCAGATTATTTAGTTTATTAAATGACTTTGGTAATGTGTCCAAAGAGTTTTCTTCTAACATTAAAGTTTCGAGCTTGGTTAGTGAGCAAAATGATTCAGGCAATTCTGTAATATTATTCCCATTTAACTTCAAATTGCTTAAATTGGAGATGGAACCGAAGTTTTCTGGAATTTTATCGATCTTATTATTAGATAGGTTTAGAGTTTCCAATCTGTTAAAATTCTGGAACGGACCATTCAATTTTTCCAATTTATTATTTCCTAGATCTAGTTGCTTTAAGCGTGTGAGATGAAATAACGCGTCTGAAAATTCGTCTATTTTATTTTCATTTAAGATTAATTCTTCAAGTGATAACAATTCAGCAAACCAAGGTTTAATTTTAGGAATTTCATTTTTTTCTAAATTTAATTCCCTTAATTTTGTACAGAACGGATTTTCGTTGGGTAGGGCTTTTATTTGATTATATGAAAGATTAAATTTTCTTAAAGTGACCAATGCTTTGAGGAATGTTGGTATTTCTGTTATTTTATTATTCGATAGATTTAAAACATTTAAAGACGTTAAATCTTTCAGGAACTTCGGGACGTCTATCAGTTCATTATGCGAGGCGTCTAACTTTTCTAACTTTGTAAGTTGGCGAAAAGTGTCCGGCAGATCTTTCATGTAGTTATGGCTCAAATCCAAAGAATATAGAGACTTCAATTCACCAATGCTTTTATCTATTCTGGAGAGATAATTTTTGCTGATTTTGAGTGTTAATAATGATTTAAGGTTGCTTATATTTTTGGGAATATTTGTTATTTCGTTGCTATACAAAGATAGTTCTTCCAAACTCTGTAATTTTGTTATTTGGTTGGGGAAATCTGTTAATTTATTGTTCGATAGATCAAGATACTTCAAATTTTTAAAATGAGGGATTAAATGAATAATTAACCCGATATAAGGTGCCGAATTGTCTATAACTAATTTGTGCACTGTATCGCCTTTTAACAGAATTCTACGCCGGCTGTATGACTTGGCACTGTTTATATCTTCAACCTCCATTCTGGGTAAAACTTTCATCATCTTCTTGATAGCGTCCCGTTCGTTTTTAGGTAGGTTTTTAATCATATCATCAATCAAAGAAAATTCTCTCCGATGTTTTATTGTATTTAAAAGTTTAAATTAGTTATTGTGGAATTATGAAATGGATATTAATTTCTAATAGAAGAAAATTGTTTTCTGAGGGAGAAAATGATGGAAAAAGCGAGAAAGAAGATAGCAGAATCTAAGGTAGATAACTACCTAAAATCCGCGTCTAACCTGACATTTTTAGTTGGGGCGGGAATATCAATGGATCCACCAACAAGTTTACCTTCCGCAATTGAAATAGGTCAAACCTTGATAAGATTATGTACACCAAAAAAATACCATGAAAAACTCATGAAAATTCAATCATTAAGATTTGAGATGATAATCAGTCAAATGGTTATCTATATTGGGGATGCTTTAAGTTATTTGGACTATTTTGATTTATACAAGAAACCAAATTTAATTCATTATTTTCTTGCCCACATTCTTGAGAAGAAGAGTCTGATCTTAACCACTAATTTTGATAACATGGTTGAATACGCTGCAATGAATATCTATGGTAATGAATGCCAAGATTTGATTGTCCCGGTTATAACAAAGGAGGATTTTCTCCAATATAGTGAACCAAATGATATTTTAACTGAAAACAAGTATGGTATTTATAAAATTCATGGTTCAAAGACCGATGTTATTAAACAACGGGATACCACCCAATCACTGATTACAACAATGGAATCTCTCGGCAAAAACAAAAAAAAGGGGGAAACCTTTTCTTTAGAATCTTTCAAGCGAATTGCATTTAATAATTTGACCAGAGATCGAACTCTTGTCGTAATGGGCTATTCAGGAAATGATGATTTTGATATAGGTCCGACTTTAAAAAAGATTAATGGTATACGCCGCCTTATTTGGATTGAACATTCAAAATCACTTAAATGTAATACAATGAAATTCAATATAATAGACAAGACGAGTAAAGATGACGGCAATAGACTAAATAAATTACTTAAGGATATTTCGCATCGCAATAATTGTAATATTATCAAGATTTCGGTAAATACTGGTAATTTTGTTAGAGAAAAGTTATGGCC
>WJKO01000519.1 GCA_014729055.1 Promethearchaeota archaeon
GCTTCAATTAATATTTCATTTATCTTTTTATTTTCATCTTTTAAATTATCCGTTTTATTCAATGTACAAAAGAACGATTTACTTTTTTTAGACAACTAAAGATTTAAAAATTCACAAAATAACATGGTTAATTGATTTAGAAGGTAGATTTTGATATGGAAACATTTGGTTCAGAACCGGAAAAAGAGGAACTCCAAGCCATAGAAGATATTGAAAAGATTATTGAGAAAAAAATCCCGAAGATTGACTTATCTACGAAAAGTGAAATAAAAGGATGGGAACTAGGTTATATGGTTAGAGATAATCATATTGTCAATTTGGGATTAGGATCTTGTGGTTTGTATAAACTACCAAAAAGCATTGGACATTTGAAATTCTTGGAACGCTTGTGGGTTTCGGGGAATACAATTAAGTATGTCCCCGATTCTTTCAAAAATTTAGAAAATCTAAGAATTCTACATATGCGCTATAATAATTTAACTCTGTTACCAAATTGGTCTGGAGACTTATTAAAACTAGAAGTTGTATATTTATCTCATAACAAATTAAATTCTCTACCAGAGTCGGTCGGCAATCTTTCATCTTTAAAAGAGCTATATTTAAATGATAATAATATAATGAAATTACCAGATTCTCTAAAAAACTTATCAAATCTCACTATGCTTAATCTCAGAAATAATAAACTGATGTATTTGCCAGAAGAATTCGGCCAGCTTAAGGAACTCCAAGCTTTGATTTTAGAAGACAATGAATTAACTAAATTACCTGAATCGTTTCAAGAATTGACGAACGTCCATGAGTTGTCTCTTGCACGTAATAATTTTGAGCGAATTCCTGGACAAATATGGGGACTAAAATCGCTCAATCAATTAAATTTAGATGGAAATCCTTTTCCACAAAAAGAGCAAGTAATTATAAACCAAAAAATTGAGAATATTCTTGAATACTGCAGGAAAGTCACACCAATCCACCTCTTTCTTTGTTACGATAGGACCGATTACGATGAATTTAAAGTAAGAGACATGATTTCCTATTTAGAAAGGCAAGATGAAATCTACGATGTTCGAGTTTTTACAGATACTGAACGTGTAAAACAAGACATCGTTGATGTTAATCTGTTTCTATTTCTCGCCACGAAACGGTCTATTCTCAAGAAAAGCGAATGTATAGAACAAATAAAACTATGTCATGATAACAATCTTGGCATGATTGTTTTACAAGCGAAACCGGTAACTTGGATGAATTTGAAATCAATCAATGTACATAATGAATTGCGTTTAGATTACTTAAAATACGATTTTAATGGATTTTTAAGCAATCTATATGATTTTATTCAAACCTACAAGCGTGAAGTAAATACATTCAATAAATATATCGCAAAATTCGAACGAAACAAATTGCTAATTAAGACCTATTTAGATGAAATAATTAATTCTAAAGAATTTGAGAAATACTATTTTGCTAATTATCTTCTAATATCAGATGCACTCGAAGAGATGGGTAATGACTCAACTGAACGGGCTATTGTTATACGAAAACTTTTTGAGTCATTTGGAAGAAAGAGGTAAATAAGAATATAGAAAAAAAAATAATAAAATCTGGGCTATCAAAACAATAATAGACATTCGTTCCATACAAAACTAGATAAAAAGTAGGTTTTCAATTTGTCCAATCAAAGAAAAAGACGCTGTTCTAAATGTGGTACCATAACAGACAACCTAAAAGATAAATATTGCATTAAATGTGGCACCTTATTACCTGCATTTAATCCGAAAAATTCAGAAACGAATCAAGAGAAAGAAAAGACGATAAGTAGACCAATGTTTTGTTCAGATTGCGGAACGCCCGTTAAATTCAAAGGACAGATGTTTTGTATCAATTGTGGTAAACCGATACGCAATTCTGATTCCAATAGATTAGAGAAGAAGGGGGAAAAACAAATTAACGAAAAAAAAACCCCGTTTTGTATTAATTGTGGAAAACCTTTATCAATCGGTTCAAAGATAAAGTTTTGTAAGTATTGTGGTCATCCTGTTTCTGAAGATAATAAAGACGATGAACAATCTTCTGAAAAAAATTATAATAATAAACAACATTCTGATTTGGAAGAAGATGAAATAAAAGAGCATGAGAGTAAAAATAACATTGATGAAGTAATTAATGAAGAAGAATCAATCGACGATAATAAAGAAGAAATCAGATCGAAAGAAACGGAAAGCGAACAAAATTCAGAGGAAATAGTAATCGATGAAAATGATGTTTTAATTCCTACTACGCCTAACAATGAAATTCCCGTAAAAATTCCAAAAAATACTTTCTATTCGAAAAAAACTTACGTAATAACTCAAACAGCTGAAAATAAAATGGAAAAAAGTGAAGATTTAGACGAAATGAATGTGGATGAATTAAACAGTGAAGAGAAGGAACAATCTCTAGATAAAATAAATAATAATAAATTGCAAAACCTCCAAGAAGATGAATCGATGTCTGCCGATGAAAAAACTAAATCGGAACACGAACCAGAATCGGATGAAATACAAGGTAGCGAGAATTCGGAGATTGATATTAAACACGATGTTGAGATCGAGGCTACTGAAGACTCTGAAGCGGGAGAGAATGTTGTTGGAGAGAATGTTGTTGGAGCGCTTGTTGTCGAAAAAACATTTATTGAAGAGAATAACAACGACAATATTTCTGTTAAGGAAGAAATCCTTGAAGAATCCACTATTGAGGATCCTATTATCGAGGAAGAGAATACTGATGAAACCGATGCCGATGATAACATTACAGAAGAGAAAAACATCAGATCCGAAAAATGGCAAAAAGTCAAGTATGCTGTCTGCCCTAAATGCGAATCCCATTGTAAGGTTGTAGGAGCACATACATTTGAAAGTAAAGACTGGATTACCTTAGAAAAGGTAAAACCAACAGATCA
>WJKO01000040.1 GCA_014729055.1 Promethearchaeota archaeon
GAAATTGGTAGGTAAAGATTTTGCTTTTAGAGGTCGAGCTCAATACAGTGATTATTCAAGTCAATATGAAGTCGTTATCAACTCATTCAAATATTTAGAACCAGAAGAAGAGATAAAAAAAACACTAAATAAAATAGAAGCCTAAACGAAAGGCTTTTTTATTTTCCAATCAAATTTGTTAAATATGAATCCCTTTTTGTCTCTGTTTATTGGAGTTATAATTTCGATCTTTTTATCATTATTTCTCGGAACTATTTTTAAAAGTTTATATGAGAGAATAAATAACCCAAGGTTCAAAATTAGCAAAAGAGGATTACTAACGGATTTTAAACAAACATTAAATTTGTTGAAAACGAAATCAGTTCCGCCAAAGAAGATGTCTGGCACGTATTACATGCTAACACCCATACTTGTTTTAATCATAAGTTTAAGCGCCGTTATATTTATTTCAATCAACGGAATTAGTAATTTGAGCTCAAATACATATTCAATTCTCTTTGTCTTATCGCTCCTAATACTTATTCAAATAATTCTCGCAATAAGTTCTTTATCCAGCACAGAGTCACACCGATTCTATTCTGCAAAATATTACGTTAATAGAGCTACGACTTATTATGTCTCAATTTTATTGGTTTTTATCTCATTAATAATTCAATTCATCTTCTTCACAGAATCGCCAAACAATTTCAGTTTTTTTGATTTAATAACGTTTCAGACAAAAAACGATCTAAAGATATTTGGTCTAAATATACCGGCATTATTTCTATTTATCAACCCATTTGGAGCAGTTAGTTACTGCATTTGTATTATTGGATTATTGAATGATCGGCAAGAATCAAATGTAAAGAATGAACCATATAATCTGTGGAATCCTCTTAAAGAATTTGCTGGAAGTACACGGGGGTTTATTATATTAGAGGAAAATAATGCAATTTTCATGAATGTAATGATTTTTATTGGCTTTTTTTTAGGGAACGGCAAGTTTATTGAGGCGGTACCCTTGGTCAATTTCTTGATCCAAATATTGTTAGCGTTATTATTCATCGTGTTTATTAGCGAATTTGGGAAAGGAAAACCAAAAATTGTATTAAAAAGAGGAATCTTAGGTATATTCAAGATTCCTTTGATATTAGCTGCCTTATCAATCTTTTGGGCGTTTATAACAATTCATTGCGATATATTCCAATTCGTAGCTACTTAATTTGGAAAAAACAGAAATGGAGAAATCTAAATATGACTAGACCAAAAATATTAGGAATTGGTGCTGTTTGTAAGGATTGGGTATCTGTTGTGGACCATTTTCCAGAGCCAGATGAGAAAGTTGATTCCATAGAAGAAAAATATTTCCCTGGCGGCGTCACAGCAAATTATATTACTGGTGTTGCCCGTTTAGGTGTTCCTACAGCATTCATCGGGGCTGTCGGAGACGATAATGATGGAAATTGGTTGATTAAAGATATGGAAAGTGAAGGAATCCAGACCGATTATTGTATTAAAAAGAAAGATATGAAAACAGCAATCAATTTTATTATTGTTCACAAACATTCTGGAGAAAAAATGATCATTCTCAGTCCATTTTTCAACTCAACACATTTATCTCCAAAAGATCTAAACTCTGACTGGTTTAAAGAAGCGGATTTGTTACATACAACGGCGGTTCACTATGAATTAACCCTAAATGCCTTAGAATTAGCAAAAAAACATAACGTGAAAGTATCTTTAGATCTTGAGAGTCAAATTGCCAATCGTGGTTGGGAAAAATTGGATCCAATTTTATCCAAAGTGAATATTTTATTGCCAAATAAACTAGGTATAAAAACGCTAACAGGTAAAGAAGATCTGATTAAAGCAGCCAAATTTATGTTAAATAAATATGACAATATGGAACTTGTAGTAATCACACTCGGCGCCGATGGTGCAATGGCCATAACCCGGAATGAAGTCATAAAACAACCAACATTCCAAGTTAAAGTATTAGATGCAACTGGAGCAGGAGATACGTTTTGTGCAGCATTTACTGTGGCTTATGTAATAAAGAAAATGGATTTAAGAAAGAGTTTACTGTTTGCTAATGCAGATGCATCTTTAAAAGTTCAGAAACTTGGAGCACGAACAGGTATGGGGTCATTTAAAGCTGTGATTGAATTTCTAAAAAAACGAAATACAGATGATTTTTAATTATATTTAATAAAATGAAAAAACTATTTCTCCTATGAATTCATTTGCGGAACAGAGGAAACGATTAGTTGATAAATTGGTAAAACGCGGATATTTGAAATCTCCTCCTTTGATCAAAGCGATGATGGAGATACCAAGACATGAATTTGTACCCGATTCAAGAAAAAAGCAGTCTTATATAGATTCTCCAATTAGAACCTTTGACGGACAAACTATATCAGCACCTCATATGAATGCAATGATGTGTGAATCTCTAGAGTTAAAGCCAGGGCAAAAAGTCTTAGAAGTCGGAACTGGATCTGGTTATCATGCAGCATTATGTGCAAAGATCGTTTCTGAACCAGGAGACGATGGAACAATTGGTCATGTATTTACTATTGAACGAAATGAGAAATTAGCACAATTTGCACGACAGAATATTCAAAAACTCAACTTAAAAGATTATGTCACTATTGTATGTAAAGATGGAACGCTTGGATACGAAGAAGAAAGCCCTTATGATCGAATATTAGTCACAGCAGCGGGACCTAAGATCCCACCTCCGTTAATTGAACAATTAGGAATAGGAGGGAAGATATGTATTCCTGTTGGACAAGAGAGACATTCACAACGACTCTATTTGGCCGAAAAAACACCAACCGGAATTAAAAAGAAATCTATTTGTGGTGTAATTTTTGTACCATTGATCGGAAAAGAGGGCTTTTAGTTACTAAGAATACTACTATTTTTTCTAAAAAATTTATGTCGTGCTTTTAGTGCGTTATTTCCGCGTTTAAATGAAAATTCATTAAATCCAAAGGTTCAAATTTTTTGGATCCATTTTTATATGCTATGAAATAGGTAAAAATAGCGATTAGATAGGTAATAAAATTAGTTTCAATAAGAATACTACTACGTTTTTAAAGAATACTAATATCCTTGTCTAAATATTACTATCTTACCATGACATTATTTTGTCGTTTTTTAAATTATTACCTTGAACAATTAAGAACAATAGATAACAGAAAAAAATTGACTAAAAATTAGCGTATTATTTAGAGATATATTTGGATCATACTGGTCTTCATATTTTTTTCGAATCCTTTATGAAATGTAGTCTATCTCAATTTTCGTTTTCTATTAAATTTGATACCACATATCTCCATATATTTCAGTAAATCTACCCACCTTCTGCTATTTCATCAAGATTTGTTTTAAAATAGTATTATCTTTTTAAAATTACAAACAATCAACATAAAAAATTCCTGAATATTTTAAAAAAAGAAAGATTTACTTATCCAATTTCTTAAGAATGCAAATTAAAAATTAATTTTCTATTATAAATAGAGTAAATATTTATTTAATAAGTAAATTCAAAATACTACAAATTAGAATTAATTGGTAAAAAGACAAAAAAAAATAAATTAAATAAGTAAAAAAAATTCAAGAAAACATCGTATGACTATACATAAAGATTTTTTAATTCACAAAATGAAAGTATATTCATTGTACTAATGAGATTATGGTTATTTATATAAACTTAATAGCTTACATCCTCATTGCTAAGAGGTAACAAATATGAGCGGAAAAAAATTTGAAGAAGACCTAAAACGCAAGGAATTAAAAGAACGACGAAAGCGTTTAGAGGAAGAGCGAAAGAATATAGTTGAAGAAGCTGAGGCTGCTAAGGAGGCAGGAGATTACAGAAAAGCATCAGAATTATTCATGAAAGCTGCTAAATTGTCAAAAGACCTAGCAGAAAAAGACCGAATGAGAACCTTTCGGGCGACCGCAGAAGAAATGTTGAATATGGAAAAATCAAGGCGTGAAGAAAGTGAATTAGCCCAAATAAGACAGAGATTAGAGGTTGAAAGACGAAAATTATTAGCTCAAGCAGAAACGCGGATGAAAGAAGGACAATTTAAACAAGCAGCAAAAGTATATGAAGACGCTGCAAAACTATCTGAACA
>WJKO01000520.1 GCA_014729055.1 Promethearchaeota archaeon
ACCTTATCCTAAGTTTCTTTCATATCCTAAACAAGATTTAGAAGGTTGCTTAGAATACTTGTTTAAAGATCTACAAGGTTCTAAAATAATAAACATAATTCTCGATATTGATAAAAATCTTCAGCAAAACTCAAAAATTTTTGATATTCTACTAAATTTAGATGGTAATGAACAAATTGACTGTTACATAACTGGTCTAAACCCACAAAAGTTAATGGAGGGTTGCTATACCCTACTTTATAGATTGGGCATTCGCTGGTATTTTCCCTGCGAATCCTGTTACTTTTTAAGATCTTATAAAAAATTCCCAATAGATCTTTTTGCAAAAAATGGCGTTGACAACAGGACCCATATTATTGAAAATCCTTCTTTTAACAAGCGAGGCGTAGTTTTATTTGATAATAATGACATTTATGAGGATTGGCTTAAATTCCTCATTCGAAATCGTATGAATTATATCGGGCTACATTCAGAACAAGGATTAGAAAAAGCGAAAACAATTATTGAAAACTTTGGCATAAATGTGAGTCTGGAAAAACACGTTTTCAAGCGAAAAATATGCTCACAAGATAGACAAGAATTCGAACAAGCAATAGAAAATATTAATAAATTGCTACCACGGATACCAGAATCGCATTACTCGAGACTAAAGAATATAAAAGAATTATATCTCTGGTTAGCTGACAGTATGATTAAAAAGTGTAAATGCGACAGACATAAAGCAATGTCTGCTAGTGAAACGTATTTAGATTTTGTGAACCATGCAATAAAGAGCATTAATCAGTCTATGGAAACTGTTACAATTAATATGTGTTATCTTGCATATTTAGGTTCATTTGAAAAAGTGGAAAAGATTAGACCAAATTCGAATGTTATCTTAGAGATAGCTCCAATCCATCGGTGTTTTTCGCACAATCTATATGATTCAAATTGTAAGATTAACAAGATAGAAGTGAGTTCAGTTATAAAATCTCTTTGTGAAGTATTTAAAGATAATGACAAACAAGTACTTGGATATTGGCTTGACTCTTCCTTATTTGGTAGATTTGAGTTCCAAGCATTCGGTTGGGCATTGAAATACAATCAAGGACGGATTCCCCACATTCCGTTCATTATGCAAGAAGATTTGAAGTTTTACAAGGAACATAAAGTCGATTCCATTATGACATTTGCTGCAGGAATTAATAGCCAATACCTCGCAAAGTTTACATCTCCTATGATATTCTTGTTTACAGAACTACTTTGGAACGTAAAATTAGATTTAAAAACAGAAATGGCAGACTTCTGCAGATATTATCTTAAAATGCCCGATTTCTTGCAACAATTTAATCAAGACGAAAGAATAGATCCCAAAGATCTATCCAGAGCCGAATTCAAAAAATTCATAACATCTTGGGAAACGAAGAAAAAAGACCTAATCCGTAAAAGAAAAGGCAGACAATATCAAATCAATGATAAAATACTTGATAAACTAATTGAGGAAGCTAATTTTATTCAGAGATGGAGAAAAAGGTATTTCTTAACAAAAATATTCTCCTATTTCCAGCGTCTTATATTCAAGATCTCAAAAAAATTATCCTAACGCCTAAATTGTTTTATGCAGAAATCCGCAATTGTATCCGCTATATTTACTTTAGTCGTTTTTTGGATCCCTGATAAACCAGGAATTGCATTCACCTCTATTACCATGTAACCTGATTCTGTATCAATTATATCAATTCCTGATACTTTCGCATCTACTGCTTCAGAGCTTTTAATTGCCAACTCTTCTAACTCTGAGTTCAAAGTCGCGGCTTTCGCAATGCCACCTTTAGCTAGATTAGTCTTCCAATTATCGCCTACGCGTTCCATAGCTGCAACTACCTCATTACCGACAATAAAGACACGTATATCTCTATGATTGTGTGGATAGAACTTTTGAAGATAAAAAGTCTCATCCAGTTTTGATAAACTATAAAAGATATATTCTGCGAATCCTGCATCTTGGATTCTTGTAATACCGATCCCTTTAGATCCATACATTGGTTTTAACAGAACATCGCCGCCCAATAATTTAAAAGCGTTAAGTGCAATCTTATCATTTTCACAAACTAATGTTTCTGGTGTTGGTATTTTTGATTTTCGTAGCATTACACTGCACAACATTTTATTTGTTGCTAACTCTAAACATTTTGGAGAATTAATAACGTTTAATCCCAAGATTTCCATAGCGCGATATAGATCAACCCTAAAGAAAATTTTCTTAGTTTTTCGAATTCCAATACCGCGTGATATTATTCCATCAGGTACTACATTTCCAAATCGTCTATGAAATAATGATTGAATTACATCATCTTCTGCGGTTAAATCTAAACTTAATGAAGAAATCTTAATTTTTTTCACATTTACCGCATGTTTTTTGAATGCCTTGAAAATAAGGTTCGTACCCTTTGACTTTAAACTTGGAGTCACTATCCCTATATCCATAGGTTATAAAAAAGCATAGATTATAAAAAAAAATATCCATAGATTCTTTTATTTTGTATGCTTTTTCTACATGTTCGTTAAACATGCCCTCAAATAATGTATATATAGAAATACCGAAATCACATTTAATCAGATTGAAGAATTATATAAGTGATATTTGGAAAATCGACTGCACTATCTCAAACGACTATATACTCATTAAAGATGTTGATCTTAGTTCCTTATTAAAGCGAATCTATAATGATGAGATTAAACTGTGGAGATACATAACCAGAATTTATCCTTATAATTCGGAAACTAAAAACTATGAAGAAATATTGACTTTACAATTTCAAGATAAGATTTTTAGAGTAGTCGGGCATCCAAAGGAAATCGAAGATAAATTACTTGATGATTTAGATGATAAATACGAACTCAATCCTAAAACATTCACACATTATCTTTCCACCATTTTTTTAGCGCAAAATTATTTCTATGGATTGTATCCATCTCATCTTTATTATAAAAGACCAGTTGATTCATTTGATCCTATATCGCGTGCCTATTACAAAATATATGAATCGATTTCTATTTTCAATATATCAATTAAAAAAGACTGGAAAGTCTTAGATATTGGATCATCACCCGGCGGTTGGGTTCAATACTTTCGCAACAGAGTTAATTCAATTATTGCAGTTGATCCAGCAGAGCTTAAATTAAAGGATCTCTCTGGTATTGTTCATTTACAGAAGAAAGTAGAGGAATCTCTTGAGGAAATCAAAAAGTATGGTAAATATAACATCTTAACATGTGATATGAATCAAGACCCGAGAGAAATTGCACAAACAATAAATTCGTTATCGCAATTCATGAAATCAGATGCAATACTAATTTTAACATTAAAAATGATATTTAAAAATAAACAAAATCAAGAGTCTCTTGTTAATGATACAGTCCAGATACTCTCAAAAGAAATCAAGAATATGAAAGTGAAACGATTATTTGCAAATAGCAAATATGAAAAACAATTATTTGGGGTGTTTCTATAGCATTTTCTTCGATTTAATCATTTTACTAACAGATATGGATCATTTAACTTAACATGATTTTTATCGAAAAATTAAAATTGTAGATTTAATTTAACCTCATATTCAATAGATTTTGATTATTGTAAAAGGAATAGTTATACATGTCTCAGAAACCTTACATTAAAAATACGGAATTCAGAAGCCTTATACGGATGATCGGCACAAGTCTTGAGGGTGATCGTTTGATTGAAAACGGCATATCTCAGATTAAAGGCGTCGGTCGCCGAATAGCACAAGCCATAGTTCGAGTAGCAGGTATCGATCCAAATACACGTATAGGAATGTTGACTGAAGATCAATGCGAAGAACTTGAGAAAATGATTAAGAATCCCACAAAATTCGGAATTCCACATTGGATGGTCAACCGACAAAAAGACTTAAAAACTGGGGAAGATCGTCACGTTAGTGGAACAGATATTAATTTGATGCTTAAAATAGATATTGATCGAATGAAAAGAACTAACTCTTGGAAAGGTATACGTCATAAACTGGGATTAAAGGTGCGAGGCCAACGAACAAGATGTACGGGTAGATCTGGCTTGACAGTAGGGTATTATCGAAAGAAAGCTAAGGAAAAGGAAAAGAAGAAAACCACAGCGCTTTAAAATTTAGAAATACCTAAACACCTGTTAAAATAATTAGAAATGGATTGAATAGCCATAAAATTACCTAAGTTTGGTAAAATCTTTTAAACTTACTACCAAAAAGGGTTGGCAAAAAGTGATGAAAAATGGGAGATCCACGAAAACTACAAAAAACATATAAGCGACCATATCGCCCATGGGAAAAAGATAGAATTGAAACAGAGCTAGTTTTATTGGGTGATTATGGATTACGAAATAAGAAAGAGCTATGGAAACACGCGAACCAACTAAGACGTTTCCGACAAATAGCGCGTGAATTGAAAACCGTACCTGAAGAAATACGAATAATTGGTTCTGAGGAATTAATCGGTCGTTTAAATCGATTAGGGTTGGTTACCGAAGATGCAACGACTGATGACATATTAAGTCTAACGGTTAGGGACATTTTGGAAAGGCGTTTACAGACCTTAGTTCATAAACGGGGTTTATCGCGTTCAATTTATCAAGCCCGACAATTTGTTGTTCACAAACATATTTCAGTAGACGGTAAGACGATTGCAAGCCCTTCCTATCTTGTAAAAAAAGCGGAAGAGGAAAATATCAATTTTGATGATTTTAGCCCTTATAACGGCAATCCAGAAAAGGTCTTTGGAATTTCGAAGGAAGCCGAAAAGAAAAAGAAGAAAAAAGGCGGTCGTAAGAGGAAAACAAAGAAGAAATCTAAAAAATCAAAGAAAAAATCAAAGAAGGGGTAAATGAGGAAAAATGTCATCAAGAAAACAAAAAATGAGATGGGCAATCATTCATCTTTTTAGTTCTTATAATGATACAATACTGACCGCAACTGATCTTTCCGGTGCTGAAACATTTGCACGAGTCAGCGGTGGGATGGTAGTAAAAAGTGATAGGGACGAAGCTAAACCTTATGCTGCAATGCAGTGCGGATTTAGAGTATCTCAACAATTAAAAGATAAAGGAATTAATGGTATTCATATAAAAGTGCGTGCCCCGGGGGGACGCGGTGCGAAAACACCAGGACCAGGTGCACAAGCAGCGATCCGAGCACTTGCACGATCTGGACTCAGAATTGGGCGAATTGAGGAAGTAACTCCAATTTCACACGACGGAACACGAAGAAAAGGTGGTCGTCGTGGAAGAAGAGTCTAAATAGTTTTTTATTTTAACTAATTTTTTAATTCATTTTAGCTACATTTTAAACAATGTCAAAGAATTCTTATAAGGAACAAAATGGGCGTTTAGAAAACAATAAAAAAATTATCGACATTCTTTTTAATCCAAATTCAGTAGCTGTTATCGGTGCCTCTAAGACGCCCATGAAAGGCGGATATAGAATCCTAGAAAACCTTATTAGTAATAATTTTAAGGGCAATATTTATCCTGTGAATCCCAAAGGCGGCGAAGCATTAGGTCTTAAATTCTATAAATCGGTTCTGGATATACCAGGACAAATCGATATTGCTATCATCTTCATTCCAAATAAATTCATTCCAAAAGTACTAGAAGAATGTATCGAAAAAAAGATCAAGGCTGCAATTATACAAGCGGCGGGATTCGAAGAAGTGGGAGAGCTGGGTTTAGAATTAAGGGATAGAATTAAAAAGATTACTGAAAATTTTAGCAAGATACGAATTGTAGGTCCCAATTGCACAGGTTTAACGAGAATTGATACATCCAATTCTGGCTTTTTTTCAGCGTTTATTAAACATTTTATCTATTATAGGGGAAGTACCGCCGTCATTAGTCAGTCAGGCATGTTAAATGGGGGTTATTTCACCTATCTGGGCACTAAGTATCCGGACTTAGGATTTCGCTATATAGCATCAATAGGAAACAAAATGGATCTTTGCGAAACGGACTTTTTATACTATTTCACTAATGATCCTTCAGTTAATGTCATAGCAATTTATTTAGAATCATTCAAATATCCGAGAGATTTCATTTCAATCTGTAAGGAAGCATTTCGTAAAAAGAATAAAACAATATTGTTGTTGAAGGGTGGTTTGACACATCAAGGTCAGAAAGCTACCTCCAGTCATACGGGAGCGTTATCAGAGAGTATTATTTTGAGTAAAGCGCTAATAAAGCAGTCTCATATTATCAATGTCAGAAATTTTCATGATCTTTTTAACTTAAGTCGTGTCTACTCAAAATTTTATAAAGGTCAATTAATCTTTCCAAGATCACCTAATGTGGGATTTATAACAGTTTCGGGTGGTGCGGGTACCGTATCGACGGATCTTATTTCAAAATATGGTTTAAAACTTTCAAAGCTCTCCGAAAACACGTTCCAAACGTTGAAGGAAATCTTCCCCACATGGATGCCACCAAACAGATTTTCTCTTATCGATCTATGGCCTGCTATTGAAAATGCTGGGGTTGACTCAAATGGAATACATAAAATCGCAATTGAAGCAATATTAAAAGACAAAAAAATCGATGGATTGCTTATGACATTATTCCATACTCAAAAGTTCCCTTTTAATATTGATATTATCATAAACTTCCAGAAAACATACCGAAAACCAATATTCTGCTGGTTGTTTGGCGATTTTAACGAGGTTCAGAGAATTGAACCTGTATTAAAT
>WJKO01000521.1 GCA_014729055.1 Promethearchaeota archaeon
AAAGATTCCAGTTGAATAGAAGGCACATTCATAGAGAGATGGAGGTGACCAAAAGTGAAAAATTTGTACTAATCAAAAATTTTATTATTTATGTAAGATTCACTTTTTCATTACTATAATGGTGAATTAAATGGGTCATAGAAGACTAAGCGCTCCTAGGCATGGTTCTTTAAGATATATGCCAAGAAAAAGATCAGTTAATATTAAAGGTCGAATTCGTAACTGGCTAGACATCGAAGGAGAACCACAGTTTCTTGGATTTGCTGGTTTTAAAGCAGGGATGACTCATATAGCGTTCATTGAAGATCAAGAAACAAGTCCTTTTTTCGGAAAGGAATTAATGAAAGCAGTTACAGTAGTTGAAACACCTCCTATGGTTATGTTTGGAATAAAAATATACCAAAGAGATGAATATGGTCTTCATTGTAAGGGTGAAATCCTTGCTAATAAGTTAGAAAAACAATTAGCAAGAAAAATCAATTTACCGAATTCTGATAAATATGACTACAAAAAGAAACTTAAAGAAATTAAGAAAAAAGTAGTAGAAAAAACAGAAGTCCGGGGATTATTTCATACCTTACCAAAAAAAGCTAGCATCCCAAGAATAAAACCAGACATCGTTGAAATAAAGATCTCAGGCGGCGCCAATGGTGAAGAAAGATTTGAGTTCGCCCTAAAATCCTTAGGGAAACAAATTCGGATTATGGATTGTTTTGATGAGGGGGAACTTATTGATGTTGTGGGAATTACTAAAGGTAAAGGATTTCAAGGACCAGTAAAACGATTTGGAATTAAACTCTTACCAAGAAAAACCAGAGGAACTAAACGTGGTGTTGGTTGTATAGGTCCTTGGCATCCTGCACGTGTAATGTATACTGTAGCACGTTCAGGTCAGATGGGTTATCATCAAAGAGTAGAGTACCACAAAAGAATAATGAAAATGAGTGAAAATGGTGAAGAAATTAACCCAAAGGGTGGATTTCTAAAATATGGTCTTATAAAGGGCGATTATATCATCTTATTAGGATCTATTCCTGGTCCAAAGAAGCGATTAATTAGATTACGAAAGACAATAAGACCAAAGAAAAGGTTTGAGGTTAAATCTCCAGAGATAACTTATATTAATAGACAATCTCATCAGAAAAAATAGGTGAATAGACAATGGCTTCGAAAATCGTAGTATATGGACTTGACGGTAAGGAAAAAGAAACTATGGATTTGCCTGATTTCTTTTCAATAAAATGCCGTAAAGATCTAATTAAAAGAACCGTCAATGCTTATGAGCTAAATGAAAAGCAACCACAAGGTAGAGATAAGCAAGCAGGTAAAAGAACAACAGCAGAAGCTTGGGGATCCGGATTTGGTGTATCGAGAGCTCCGAGAAATAAAGGTTCTGGATATCCGACGGCTAGAAATGGTGCTTTTATCCCAGGTGTTGTTGGAGGGCGAGTAGCACATCCTCCAAAAGTAGAGAATCTTACAAGAAGAAAAATTAACAAAAAGGAGAGAAAATTGGCATTTTTAAATGCTGTATCTGCTACTAGCGATAAGGAACTGATAGAAAAACGTGGGCATGTAATAGAGAAAATTAAATCATTCCCAATGATAGTTGATGATAAAATACAGACGATCAAAAAGACTTCTGAAATCCAAAAGGTACTGAGAAACTTAGGATTAAACGAAGATATTATTCGTGCCAAGGATGGAAAATCTATAAGAGCGGGTAAGGGAAAATGGAGAGCAAGAAAATACAAGAATAGGAAAAGCATACTTATTGTAATTAAAGAAGATTTTGGCATCTATAAATCTGCCAGAAACCTCCCAGGGGTTGATGTAATTAATATAAATAAACTGAATTGTAGAGATTTAGCTCCTGGTGGACTACCTGGTCGATTAACTCTTTGGATTCAATCAACTTTAAAAGAGATAAATAGAAAATAAGAGGAGATATTGAAACATGGAAAAATATTACAAAATATTAAAGAAACCCGTGGTCACAGAAAATACATTTGATTTGATTGATGAACAAAATAAAATAGTGTTTTATGTAGATATAAAGGCCAATAAGAAAGACATTAAACAGGCAATACAAACAATATATGATGTAAAGGTAATAAAAATAAATACACTCATCACCTCAAAAGGGCAAAAGAAAGCATTTATAAAATTACATCCAGCGGATTCTGCTTCAGAATTAGCAATTAAACTAGGCATATTCTGATCCAAACAATCTTGTTAAATCAAGATATAGGATTATTTAATATATTTAATGATTCCACTGAAGATTTATGCTTTATATTTTTTCTATCTAATAAATATTTATTCAGCCTCTTTAGAGATATTTCTAATTCTTCTTTCTTATTAAAAACCTTAATTTTTTTTAATTTACTTATCTCAATATTGAGTTTTTTTGTAAATACCGTATAGTAAGCCGCATTGGGTATGAAAACATAGATTAATTGTATTCCGCTATTTATTAAATTTAGAAGATACCTTAGATTTTCTTCCATAAGATTCAATAACAATATTACCTCTAATTGGCTATTAAACAAAGAAAAATGATTATTATCAACACGTTTATGGTCAGAATCTACCTTTTGTAATATACTTTTTATTTCGGACGGTTTATTTAATTTTGATCTTAATTGCTTAGAATGAGATTTACTATTATTTGTCTCTCTAGGTTTTTTCGTATTTTCTTTCAACCATTTAAGGTCTCCAAATAAAGATTTTAAATCATTGACATAGCTCCTCTTATTTGGGTTGACACAATCTCTGACTAAAATCTTCCCTAATAAATTAGGATGAAAAATGTTACTTGCATCTTTTAAACCCAATTGATGTAAAAACACCCTTTCAGTTTTCTTGATCATATCTGTAAGACCATAATAAAAACATGAGGAATATAACCCAGTCTCACATAATTCAAAATGATTAACGACATTCCCATAAATCCCTGCAGTATAAAGAATATCAACCAATGTTGAAAACTTTTTATTATCGCTTAATATATTGAAATCGTACAATTGTAATAGGAAAAAAAACGATTTTTTGCACAATTTATTAAGAAAAGCTGACTTTGAAGTTAAATAATATGTAGATTTCTCCCTCAATATCATCATTTGTGTCAGATCAGCTTTTACTATATTTTCTTTATCAGTTAACATCGAGATATAAACATCCTCAAGTTCATTATTTTTAAGAAACTCAATATTATGAATATAGTCTTCGTCGTATATTATTTCCTTAATATCTTGCATTTTAATTGGTAATTCAACTGATTCTGATTGTCCTACCTTGAGAATAAGGTAATATTGTACACCATTTTTATCAATTTCAATTTGTATAGAAAATGAATTTATCAATTCTTTCCAAACTAATCTTGATATGAGAGGCTGAAGAAGACTTAGATTTTTGATTCTTGATATTAAAAGAATAAAGGATTTATCCTTAAGTAACAAGCTTCCTACTTTGTACTTTCTATTATAGTAGATTATCTCATTTTTTATAGAGTAATCAAAGATGCGAGCATTCATTTTTTTACACTTCTTCATTATTTTTGTGTATTCTATAATTTAAAGAACGATAATTATTGGAGTTTTTAAATATTTAATAGAAATTATCTACGACTTTCAATATTATTAATAAAAAGAACATTGTGACATCTTATGGGTTACGTAAAAATATTTCAAAACGAAAAAGCAAAATTCAATGGTCAAGATTTCCCAAAAATGATTTTTTTCACAGGAAAGGGTGGAGTCGGTAAGACAACATGTGCTAGTTTATTCGGTAAAACCTTAGCTAACCAACAAAATCGTGTCTTAATTGTTTCAACTGACCCAGCTCACTCACTAGGGGATTCTTTTCGTATAAAACTAAAACCAGGCGAGATAGTTAAAATATCTGACAGTACACTTTATGTAGTTGAACTCTCTTTTAAGGAAAAGGGTTATGATGGACAAAAATCAAAAATAAACTTCTTCTCAGAAATTCTTTTCCCTACCTCGGAGGAATTCTCTATTCTATACGAAGTTTCTGATTTATTAGTAAATATTCTAAATAAAAATAATATTTTTGATTACATTTTATTTGACATGGCCCCAAGCGGACATACCTTAAGAGTTTTAAATTTTCCAAATAAATTGAAGACATATCTTAGGAAAATCTATAAACTTAATTCCTCAATAAATAAGGTACGTCATTCAAATAATAGCTCTTTAACTAAAAATCTTGGTTCAAAAAGAAAAATACAAGAAACAATCATTAGGCTTAAAGTTTTGCTTAAAATGTTACGTTCTCCAAGTATCTGTCAATTTATATTAGTGGGAATACCTGAATATCTATCATATATTGAATCAGTACGGACATTTGAAGCACTAAATAAAATCGGTATTCATTGCAACAATTATATTTTGAATAAAATTGAGACCCTTAGAGAAGATGAAATAAGTTGTTTATTTTGTTCTCACCGGATTAAGAAACAAAAAGAGATTACGAATTTAATCAAAAATCATTTTCAAGGACTCAATGTATTATCAATACCATTAAAAAACTTAGAAATTGATATGAATAGAGCCAATGATGAATTACATGCCATTTTTCAAGAAATACTATAGACAACTATTTTTTTTTGCGAACAATTTTCATGCTAATTCCAAGATAATCTTTTAATATAATTATCAAGATTATCCCTATGATAAAAAGGCATGCCACATTAAAATATAAACCCAAATAACCGAGCCAAGGAATAATATAGTGGACAATTCCAATTATTTCGGTTTCAGGAACTAATATTGGATTAGAAAAATTCAAATCAAATGTTCCATATCCATCGTCAAATATTCCCCGTAAACAACCATCAGAGAATTCATTATTATCTCCTTTGGTTTCGAAATACCATTCTTCTTCTACTTCATTATAGTGCTTATTTATCGCACGGTGGATAATAGGTGTGCCGTTATTAATATAAGACCAGATATAAGGATCAAGCCCATTTTCATAAAAATATTGTGGACCTTTAATTACAATAATATCCCCTATTTCAATCCCACTATCATCTATATCGTTTTCTATGTGAGTGTAATAAACCACATCTCCAATATTGATGGTAGGACTCATAGAATTAGACGTAATAATGATAAGATTGTCTTTTTTCAAG
>WJKO01000522.1 GCA_014729055.1 Promethearchaeota archaeon
CCATTTAATGCGCTAGTTTCGAAATATACGCCGATTCCAAGCTGATCCATCATATTTTCTGCCATCGGTCGAATAATCTTCTTCTCCTTTTTGAGATCCGATTTATTACCGACTAATATTATAGGAATATCTTGCAAATTATATTTAACCAGTTCGTTATACCAATTTTTGACATTCATGAAAGTATGACTTTGGGTTAAATCAAACATTAAAATAGCGGCATTAGCTCCATTATAATATACTTTATGTAATAAGAAAAACTGTGGCTGACCCGCTATGTCCCAAAACATTAGATTCATATCTAGTTCCCGCCCGTCCTTAGTCGTATGTTTCAATGGTTGTTTACTTATATTAACCCCGACTGTTGGTAAATATTTGTGTTCAAATTGTTTTTTTACATATTTACGTAATAAACTAGTCTTTCCTACGTTTCCATCACCAATTACGATGATTTTCACAACCACTTCTCCAGATTCTCCTTGTGCATGAAACCTTATATCTTCATCACTCAATATTATCCCTCCGAATATTCAAATCTTGTGAATTATAATTTTAATAATAATTATAGCTATATCTTCACTTAAAATTATCTTAAATATAGCTATCTACCTTAAAATATTTAATTCTGAACTTAAATAAATTGTAGAAACTTGGTTTATAATTTTCGATTTTACTATCAACAAAAAAACTAAATCAAATTACCAATAATACTGAACGACCGTATCTCTGATTAAATCCGATTTATTCGGGCAGTCAAGATTAAAATGAATTCCACGGCTTTCCCTTCGTGCTCTTGCACACTTCAACATCAGCCTTGCCACCATACATAAATTCCTTAATTCAATAAGGTCTGATGTAATTCTAAAATCCCAATAATATTGTTCAATTTCATCATCAATTAGGTTCAACCTGTGCCATGCTCGCTTTAATCTCTTATCAGTCCTTACTATTCCAACGTAGTTTTGCATGACTCGTCTAATTTCATCCCAGTTTTGATTAATAACAACAGCCTCCGTTGGATCCACAGCGCATCCTTCATGCCAATCAGGTATTTTGACTGCGTGGTTTTCTTTATTTTTGTATTTTTCACCAACGTAAATCCCACATTTTGTACCACAAACAAGCCCTTCCAATAATGAATTACTAGCTAATCTGTTTGCTCCATGTAATCCGGTGCAAGAACACTCTCCTATTGCATAAAGATCTTTGATATTAGTTCGGCCATGGATATCAGCGACAATACCTCCACATAAATAATGCGCAGCTGGAACAACTGGAATAGGTTCCTTTGTAAAATCAATACCATATTTAAGGCATGTATTGTTAATACCCGGAAACCTTTTCTTCAAAAAGGCCGGATCCTTAAAGGAAATATCAAGTAAGACGTTATCATCACCCGTCTTTTTCATAACATCGTCAATTGCTCTACTCACGATATCTCTAGGGGCTAAATCGCCCAGTTCGTGATAATCCATCATGAATTTCCGACCGCGTTTATCTATTAACACCCCCCCTTCACCGCGTAGCGATTCAGAAATTAATGCATTTTTTGCATAAGGATGATAAAGACAGGTTGGATGAAATTGCATAAATTCCATATTCGCAATTTTTGCACCCATTCTATAAGCCATAGCAATTCCGTCACCAGATGCTGCATCAGGATTACTCGTATATAGGTAGGTTTTCCCCGCACCACCTGTTGCCAATATTATGGCTTTCGCATAAATCGTGTAGATTTCATTTTTTTTGCGATCTAAAACATAAACACCCAAACATTTATTGTCTTTTCCATAGAGATTTATTGCAATATTCCATTCACGTATAATAATATTGCTAAATTCACGTGCTTTCGAAAGAAGCACCTCTAATACTGCATGACCAGTTAAATCCTTAACATGGAAGATTCGACGTTTACTATGACCCCCTTCCTTAGCTAAATTATATCTACCATCGGGTAGTTTATCGAATTCAATACCCCAATCTATTAAGTCTTTTATTCTTTCAGGACCCTCTTTAACGATAGATCGTACCACTTCTTCATTACACAAACCATCTCCAGCAATTAATGTGTCCTCTACATGTTTATCAAAAGAATCATTATCGCTCCATACACATGATACACCACCCGCGGCTTTGTCCGTATTACAATCAGTAACAGTATTTTTGGCTAACATAAGCACATGTCCGTAGTTTTGCAATCGAATTGCGGCACTTAAACCTGCAACCCCAGCGCCAATTATAAGGAAATCTACTTTTTCATTCATAGATTGATCTCTTTCCATCTCTAGTTTATTCTATTTATGATTTATTTGAATATCGACAAAAAATCTACAAGTATATTTTCAGCTGAAATCAATTTATATCTAACGCTATGTCAAGCTTTCTCTTTCAATATCTGGATTAAATATAAAGGACATTGGAAAAGGTGGCGGGGCAGGCGGGATTTGAACCCGCGTAAATGGTTAGACGGACCATTTTGATAATCAGGCTACAGCACAGCCCCAAGATTAATAAATTCCACATATAAGCATTAAATAACTTAAAATATCCCATCTCTTTTCACATTTTTGAAATTGATGATTTAGATCTCGGTTTTATGCGTGTTTCATTAATTACTGAACATTCTGGTATGCTATAGAACTATATTAAATCTCTATATTTAAGTCTTATTGTATCTCTGACTTAGATATGGCGGTGGGAATGCTCTAAAATCCACTGTAACTATATTTCTGGTTTAAATTATCGGAATAGAATTGCGACCTAAAAGAAATTCCTTTCATTGTTGAAATCACAGTTTTACCACTATTCTTCATGGAAATAGTATTCTCGAGAAGGAAAGCACCCACAACAAGTTAACGGAATCTCCACTGGACGTTTAATGTTACTGCAGCCGTTGTTCTGCCTCGTCTTGACGAAGTCCAACGGCAGATCTATCTCGTTGTTCTTGTTGTAGTTTTAACATGCTAAGCTAGAAAATTGAAGCAATTATATATAAATCATTAGCTTAAAAACAATAGATCACAGTTCTCAGAGAGATCAATAGAACTTAAGATAAAATAAAAAAAGAGAAATACTAATGTTTAGACCGCGTTTAGAACTTAGAAGATATCACGCATATCTGATCCCACGTTTAAACGGCATGAATGACGCATTGCATCGTATATCCCCAAAATATTAATGAACAAATTCTCCATATCTATGTTTTCCTCTCGACTGAGATATAATAAATCTGTACATTTATGATTTGAATAAAATCTATGCAAATACGCTTCATCAAAATTACATCTTGAACCTTTTCGTGTTTCTGTAAGGTCTGCTATAAGGAAAATAGGAATATCTCCCCATTGTTCTCTTGTAATTCGAATCAATTCATTCATTTCTGAGAATGTAGAAATCTTGGTATCTTTAAAGATAATTATTAAAATGTTGGCTCCGACAATATATCTCGGAAACATTGCCCTCATCACAATCGAATCAGCATGCATACGCCACATGTGAGTGAATAGTTCGCTAACCTTTTTTCCTCTTTCAAAGAACTGAAACTTAGCCCTCCCTAAACTCATACCAAGATTTTTCAAGTAGGATGACCCAAGATGGCGGGTTAGCAAGGGATCGGTGAGTTTATTGATGTCAACCCCTTTCATTCCAACACAGACTACTTTTACATGAACCATTTTAATATTTACTCCATTTTATTTTTAAAAATAAAAATCAATGAAATTGGTATGATATCAAAAACTAAGGAAAGTGCGCAGTATCATAGAGCTAGAGTCAAAACTACTATTTATAATTAAGCCGAATAATCCAAAAGTCTAAAAAGTTTATCCGCTAATCATAATAATTAACCGATTAATATCAAATCTCTCCGCTTGTTTCATTTTTATAATTTTATTTTTTCATTTTTTTATTTTTTATAATTTCATTTTAGTCATATTGAAAAATCCAAGTTCGAATTATTGAAGATATAGGCATAGAATCATTTAAAAAAGTTACAGACTACTTTATTCTAAGGAGATCTATGATGAAATTAACCTTGTTAGTGGATGATTTTGTTGAAGCCGAACCTGGTTTCCAAACTGGATATGGTTTTTCCATGTTAATTGAATTAAATGAAAAAAAAGTGTTGTTTGATACTGCGACGCATCCCGATGATCTATCTTACAATCTAAATCAGATTAATATGTCTGGAAATAACATCGATGCAATTTTTCTGAGCCACAATCATAATGACCACACAAATGGATTACCTGCCATTTTAAAAGATAATAATGATGTTGATATCTATATTCATAAAGATTGGAATAAGCGTCATACATTTAAGGGCATGAAGATCCCAAAGAAGAATGCAAAGATTTTAGATAAAGGAAGGCAGTTGAAGGAGATAGATAAACAGATTTATGCTTCCAATTCTCTTCATTCATTTGATTATGGATCGATATATGAACATGCTTTGTGGATTAGAACAGAGAAAAATATCATATTGATTACAGGATGTTGCCATCCAGGATTAGATGATTTTATAAATGATTTATCCAATTTGGAGATTTCAATTGATAGACCACTAACGATTGTTGGTGGGTTTCATGGATTTAAATTCAAGAACGCACGAGCAGAAGAAGTCAATAAAAATCTTAAAAATATATATCCTTGCCATTGCACCAGCCATTTTAGAAAATTTAAAAAGCAGTTTGGACATAAATGTGAAACTTGGGGCGTCGGTCGTTCAATAGAAATTAGATAAAAAAAGAAAAAGATTATACTCGAAGGATTGTTTTATACGCAGCATAGGCATATTCATTAACTTTTTTTGCTTTTTTACTTGATTGAATTACTGGCTCTACGCAACCTTTAAACGAATCAATAATCATATCAGAAACTCTCGATCGGTCATGATATGAACTACGCTGTATCTGGGAATATTCGGCATCTAATTCTTCCTCTACATTATCAAGTGCTCGATTATTACATTCTCTAGCTAAGGTTTCGCTAATTTGCCCCTCTTTGCTGGTATAATTTACGAGATCCTCGATTAAAGGGTGATTTTTCGGATCTTTGTCATAAAATTTCCATATACTACTCAACTTATCGACCTCCTTAAAATATTAAGTTTTATAGATTAAAAAAGACGCTGAGTTAGATCTATTTGGATATGTTTAAAATAACCAAAATTTTAAAAGAGTTTAACATTTCCTACTTTATTTTTATTCATAATAGGGTTTTTTATTCATAATTGGGAAAAACATAGAATATTTATTCGTGAGATTATCTTTTTTATTTAGGTGGAAAAAAATATCAGTTCATCAAAATTCACCAATTAATTGTCCAGAATGTGGATCACCTTTTAGCCCAATGCAAATAGAGAGAATTTTAAAAGGTGAAACCGTCATCTGTGAGATGTGTGGTTATGAATACAGCGCATCGATCCAAGATTATAGAGATATGATACCAAATCAAGGGATGGAACCTCAAAATCTCTACGAACCAGACGATTTTCTAAATAAGCGGACGAATGTTTATAAAAAGCAAACATTTCCTAGAATGCGTCCACCGCACCCGCTTCAACATCCAAGAAGACTAAATATGGCGAAAGCCCCGCAAAAGATAACAGTAGATGACAATCATCCGCAAATAAATGAAAAGAATATTATACAGAACTTATCGCATAGTTGGAAAACACTGAAACAACTTGCGGAAGACATCGGCATACATGATAGACGGGAATTCTACATTTTAAGAATGAA
Source organism: Promethearchaeota archaeon (assembly GCA_014729055.1). Classification (GTDB taxonomy): domain Archaea; phylum Asgardarchaeota; class Lokiarchaeia; order Sigyniarchaeales; family Promethearchaeaceae; genus WJKO01. Next base: position 5,742 of record WJKO01000522.1, read on the forward strand.
ATTGAATGAGATGAATCGGAACAAGCAGATAAAAATGGATTTTCAACTTCATCGCGTTCTAATAAGAAAAATTCATTAGGTTTCATGGAGAAATTGTAATGTCAAACGACTTTATTACGCTTAAGGATGGAATTTTTACCGTTGGTATTGATGATGCTCCCCATATTAGAGGACAACAAACCACTAAACTTGTTTTTATCTTTTGTCGCGGTAAGCTATTAGAATATATTTTAACTGCTGAGATTGAGGTGGATGGATTGGACGCAACCGATAAATTGATCGAGGTTCTTATTTCGGAATTAAATAGATTTTCAATCATATTTACCCATGGAATTACTTGTGGCGGGTTTAATTTACTCGATTTAGAGGTAATACATAAAAAAATACAAAAACCCGTGATTGCTGTGACAGAGAATACGCCCCAAGGTGCGTTTTATACGGCAATGAAAAATCTTCCAGATTATCTAATAAGAAAAGAAATAGCAGATAAAGCTGGAAAAATGCATGCTTGCGCTCCGTCAACTGGAGAGAAAAATGTATATTTTTATAAAAAGGGCATTACAGTTCATAAAGCCCAATTATTTATCGAGAAGTTTGCATTTCGTTCCCGATTACCGGAACAAGTGCTTCTTGCCCATAAGATCGCTTCGGGAATATAAAAAATAACATAAGCAACATAAATTAAA
>WJKO01000523.1 GCA_014729055.1 Promethearchaeota archaeon
AAACACATAAGGATGCGATTTTAGATATACTTTTAAGAAATTCTTTATCTACGAGATATGAATCGATAATTATAATGTCTTCGGTGTTAATTTGCTCTAAAAGTTCACTTTTCTTATCTAACCAGTTAAAAAGTGTGAGATCTGTGTTTAAACACACATTACTAATTTCTTGAGTTTCGAGGATTTTTCCCGCAGTATTTATGAATAATTCACAATGAATATTACTTTCTTGGAAACTTCTTTGTATAGCACAACACCGAACAATATGTCCTATTCCCAGTTCTTTATTACCTTCCGTTAAAACAATTACTTTCATGGAGTTCAACCAATCATATCCCGCGTTAATGGAATTCCTCGTTTTATATCTTTTGATGCTTTTTTCCCTAAAACATCATTATAATATTTTGGGGCTAACCCGTTTGACGGTCTAATAACTCTGATATTATCTTTACTAAAGTAGTCCCCTTTATTTATATCTTCAACTACAAATATTGATTTCCTAAAAATCTGACTCTCGCTTTCTCTGTCAGAAATATTATATGTTATTTTGCCAAGGCTTTTTTCAGCAATTCTAATTTGTTTAACCATTTTCTCAAATTCTGCAGGATCTAACGAAAATGAGGAATCTGGTGTCTTAATATTTCGATTCAAACAAAAATGTTTCTCAATTACGTCAATACCTAATCCTATTGCAGTTATTGCTGAAATAGAATTCATTGAATGATCTGAGAATCCTATGGGTACTTTAAAACGTTTTTTTAAGTCTTTTATTGTTAATAAATTGAGTTCTTCAGGTTTTGCGGGATAGCTACTCGAACATTTAAGTAAACAAAAATTATTATTGTTCTTTGATTTAATTGCATGTACTGCATCGTTAATTTCTTCTAAGGTTGCCAATCCTGTAGATAAAAAGATTGGTTTACCTTTTGAAGCTATATATTTAATAAGCGGTATATCGACTAATTCATAAGATGCAATTTTATATGCTTTCACACCTAATGACTCTAAAAAATCAACAGATGATGAATCATATGCCGTTGAGAGAAAATCTAATCCCAAACTTTCTGCTTTATTTCCTATATCTTCGTGCCATTCCCAAGGAGTATATGCTTCTTTGTATAATTCGTAGAGATTACGTCCTTTCCATGTGCCTTTTTTAATCTTGAAGAACTTCTCGTCTGAATTAATGGTTAAAGTATCCGCGGTATATGTTTGGATTTTTAAGCAGTCAGCACCGCTTTCTTTGGCTTTTTCAACGATTTTTAACGCGGAATCAATGGATCCTCCGTGATTAGCAGACATTTCAGCAATGATATAACAAGGATGATTTTCCCCAATTATATGGTTACCAATCTTAAATTCAATAATATAAATCCACTCCAACGTTGACTCTTTTAATTACAGAAGCTCTAATTTCTCAAAGAGTTCTTTTATTTTCTTTTTTGAAATTAAAGCATCCTTTGAACAATACTCTTTAAATATATCTTCATCCAATCTTTTGCCTTCTGTAATATATTTTGCAGTTTTAATTGTTAGATACCTATGAATTGAAGAAGTTATTACATAAAAATCCCTATACTCATAAGTACGTGGAACTTCATATTCATTAACCATTAATTCATGTATTTTTTCTCCTGGACGAATACCAATAATTTCAGTTTTCACGTCTGAATTATGTTTCTCCTTTAAAATATCTATCAAATCAACTATCTTAAACGATGGAAGTTGTGGTATAAATATTTCTCCACCAATTGCATAAGTCAAAGCATTAAAGATCAATTCAGTTGCTTGTTTTGGTGATATAATAAACCTTGTCATTCTTGGATCTGTTAGAGGCACGGGCTCGTTGTTTTTAATTTTATTTTCAAAAAATGGGATAACAGAACCCGTTGACTCTAATACATTTCCATAACGCACGTTAGTGAATATTATATCCTTGGGTCCTTTGTTATAATTACTCTCCGTGAAAATCCTTTCGCCTACAAATTTGCAGGCACCATAAGTATTTACGGGGGCACAAGCTTTATCCGTGGATACCATTACCGCTTTTTTAACATTACATTCTAAGCAAGCATTCACGACGTTTAGGGTTCCCAGAATGTTTGTCTTTATCGCTTCTTCTACGTTGTATTCAATCATATCAAGTCGTTTTAAAGCAGCAGCATGGATAACAATATCAACATTTTCCATGGCTCTTTTTAATCTGTGGTAATCCCGAACATTGCCTATCAGGCATCTTAATTTTCTATTATTAAAAATTTGTTGAATATGGTGATGTTTAACCTCATCACGACTAAACACTCTTATACTTTGTGGATTGTATTTTAAAATTTCTTCAATTAATGAACGTCCTAAAAATCCAGTGCCGCCCGTGATAAGAATAACTTTTCCGCCAAGAATATTATTTAGATCCACGATTAGTTTCACCAATTATTGGTTAATTTAAATTATTCATTATACATTATACTTATTGAACCTATACTTATTGAATTAATCCTTATTGAATTAATTTGAATCGATAGATTTCATTTTTATTAGATTTATGTTAATCTCTGAAATCCCGTGTGTGCAATAGGACCTTCTAATTTGCTTTCAACATTATTGTCGTTAATAGATTTGCTAATAAACTCAAAGGTTTCATTTACAGCTTCTAAATATGAGTTTACGATTTTTTTAGTATGAGCGAAACTAACATATACGCTTGGTCCAGCCAAATATCCCTTTTTCAACAACTCTTGAGTAAAAAGCGTTCTTATAGCTTGCCCATTGTCATAATTCAGCTTAAATGTTATCAACGCATTGGGTTTAAGAACCTCTAAGTTTATATCATTTTTTTTTGCAGCATCATTCCATCCTTTATTTATTTCTGACCCAATTTTAGACAAATGTCGAGGCACGTCATATTTTTCCATTTTTTTTATGGTAGAAACAGCCGCGGCAGGTCCAATTCGTTCAGTCCAGTATGTACTGCTAATAAAAGTAAGTTGTGCTACGTCCATAACTTCACTATTTCCAATAATTGCACCAATTGGAAATCCATTTCCTAATGCTTTCGCAAATACCGCTATGTCTGGATTCACATTATATAAGAGGTGTACGCCGCCAACGTTTTTACGGAAACCTATCGTTATTTCATCGAAGATTAAGACTGCATTTGCATCATCGGCAATTTTTCGGACATTTTTAAGAAAACCTGCTTGAGGTTCTTGATGTCTTAATGGCTCAACAACAATAACCCCAATGTCATTCTTCTCAACAATTTCTTCGAGTTGTTTGATTTGGTTATATTGAAAAGGAATGGCAGTGTTCGCCAATGATTTTGGAACACCTAATGGTTGTAAACCTTCTAATAAATGCTGATCTAGATTATTAGGATCCGCGATATTCGTGGCTAAATACCAATCATGCCAGCCGTGGTACCCGCAAAAGGCCACTTTATCCCTTTTTGAATAAGCACGGGCAATCCGAACTGCTATTGCCATAGCCTCCCCTCCTGTGCGGCAGAACCTAACACCACCAGCCCAAGGGTGAATTCTTAAAAGGTTTTCTGCAAGCTCGACTTCTTCAGGAGAGTTGAGTGTACACATCGAACCATCCTTTACCACTTTAAGAACTGCGGCGTTAACATCAAGATCGGAATAACCGAGGATGCAAGCACCTACGCCCATTATTGTCATATCCGTATATTTATTCCCATCTAAATCCCAAACATCGACACCTTTTGCTTTTTTGAAATAAGAAGGCCATTGTTCTGGGAGGAACATTTCTGAACGTTTACTCAGTAACTGAGTTCCCCCTGGTATTATTCTCTTTGCTTTATTCCATAATTTAATACCAGATTTAACGTGTTTCATTTATTCTCATCTTTATATCATCTTTATATAAATATAAGTTATATCAATATAAGATATATCAATATAAGTTATATCAATATGGTTTTTTATAATAATTTAACGTTAAGATTTTTATTAGGATTACTTTTTCCGCGGGATCTCAGAAATATTACTTGTGTTAGATTAATTGTATTTATCGTAGCATTTAAATACTCTTTTTTCCAATAGAATCATAACTTGTAAAGTCTTAGGTGGATTAAGTTTGATCATATAGAAATTATCCTAAGATTAAGATTAAGCTCAGAGGAATATTCCAAGTTGGCTAATTAAAATGAAAGAAAATTATTATAAAAAGAAATTAGATGATAAAGCCCTAAAATATCACCTAAAACAATTTGAAAAACCATATCGCAGTACAATAAAATTTTGTGAATTTATTGAAAAATATATAGACGACATACCTAAAAATGGCATTATCGATATAGCATGTGGTTCGGGTGCAAATGTATACTATATGAATAAAATATGGAATACAAGGACTATCGGAATGGATTTTAACCCAGAATTAGTGAAAATCGGAAAAAGCTTCGCCAAAAATAAGGAAAATATCGATTTTCTGCAAATGGATTTATATAAATTAAATGAAATAAAAAATAGAGAAAAAATACTAAATCTTATTAATAGGAAGAAGTTTGGTATTACTTCTTATCAAACGCTTTCGTGGCTAAAGTCATGGAAATTACCTTTCGAAAAAATGTTATCGTTGGAACCCTCTTGGATATGTATAAGTTCACTATTTTATGACGGCCCATTAGAATATAAGATAGTAGTAAAAGATTTAACCAGAAACGGTATAGAATACTTTTATAATATATACTCAATCCAAAAAATTGCAGATTTATTAACAGAATATGGTTATAATTGTTATTATAAGAAATTCGAGATAGATATGGAACTGCCGAAGCCCAAAGACGGAAATATAGGGACTTATACCATAAAGTCTGAAGAAGGATTATTACAAATGTCTGGTGCTCTGTACCTGCCATGGTACTTTATTTTAGGGAAGAAAAAATGATATATTTAAATCAGATTATTTTCAATTAAATATTTTTTCAAATATTCTTTTGATACGGGTTCTCCACATTCTGTGCTGTATTTAAAGTTCTCATCTTTAATGATTTTCGTACCATTCGTATTTAAAACGGTATATTTTGGATCAACACTAAAAATTGGGCTTGGATAGATTATGTACATATCCTCCATTTCATAACAAACTGAAAATTCTTGTAACGCTATAAGTTCTTCATCGAATTTTTCGTGAGCCCTTGGACCAATAATCTTAATTTCTATGTCTTGAGGGTTTTTCCCTATTCTTGGAGCATATTCTTCAATTATTACTTCAATCAAATCTTTGATTACAAGAATAGGCATTTTTAATACAAAGATTTCGCCACCTCTCGAAAGAGTTATCGCCTTTAATATCAATCCGACTGCTTGTGGTATGGTCATAAAGAATCTTTTCATTGCTTCATGTGTCAATGTTACATACATTCTCTTTGAAATCTGGTCTTTTATAAGAGGTATAATAGATCCCCTCGAACCTAAGACATTACCGAATCGAACGCATGAGATAATCATTTTATCCATTCCTATTGTCAATTGCCTAGATATTGATAATCTTTCGCCAATCATTTTGGTTGCCCCCATAACTGTTGAAGGATTTATTGACTTATCTGTGGAGATCTGTATTAATTTCTTTACGTTACTATTAGCAGCAGCTTGAATAATATTTTCTAAACCTAATATATTTACACGCACAGCTTCCATAGGATTGTATTCACTGAGAGGTACATGTTTAATAGCTGCCGCATTAAATACATAATCAACTCCTGTCATTGCTCTTTTTACTCGATCGTAATTTCTAATATCTCCTAATAAAAATCGCAATTTCTCATCATATTTAATAAATTTCTGCTGGGTTTCCCATAATTCATTCTCTGAATTAGAGAGAATTCGAATTGCTTTTACATCATAAGTTAATAATTGTTTAACTGTTTCTGAACCTATGGAGCCTGTACCACCAGGTATCAAAATTGTTTTATCTTTAAAAAATTCTGTATAATTCAAGGACAATCAACTTCATTAAATTTTTTGAATTCTATCTTATTAAAATTATTATATTTTCTCCACTCGTCCATTTCTACTACTCTTTTCAATTGCATAGAGAATATTTAGTATAGCTAGATCATCTTCTAAAGAATAGTGGTATTCTTCTTTTTTTCTAATAGAATTGAGGAAATGTCGAATTTCATTTATATACATTTCTTCAATAATATTTTCATTATAACCAGCTTCATTGGTTCCTCCTCCAACATTAAAACCCATCCACTCGTTTTTTTCTGGTTTAAAAACTCTTACTCTCTGTTTGCTCCAGTCCCATTCAATAACTCCTTTTTTTCCTAAGATCTTCATCTGACGATATGCGAATCTTGAAACAACATCCACCAATAAATGCCCATTGATACCAGACTCAAACTTCAATAGCGAGTGATATACATCATCAATTGATTCTCCCATATCTAACGAGTTTTCCACCAAACCAATGACACTCTTAACGTTTCCAAAAATCCACGAAATCCAACTTAGTTCAAATGGTACTATTTCTCTCCCTCCACCAGTTTCTTTTTTAGAAACATAAAAATCATTAATATTTTCCCACGGATGCCAATCAGGTAAATACTGACCAGAATGATATGTAAAGGTGCATAATTCTCCAATTTCTTTATCGTCTATCAGTTGTTTAATTTTTTTCACAGCAGGATGAAAGCGAAGGGTGGATGATGCAGCACCTATTATATTTTTATTTTTTAATTCTTCTATTACTTTTTCTAACCCATCAGACACAACGCTTGCTTCTGTAAAAAAATGAATATCATTTTTTACTGCATAAGACTGATACTTAATATGAATATCTGGAGGTACCGATATTACAAAAACTTCAGGTTTCTCATTCATGGCATCTTCAAAACTTGAAAATGTATTAATGTTAAATTTCTGTGCAACTTCTTTTCTTCTATCTTCTCGAGGATCAAAGGCAATGACATCATCTTCATTCAACGCTTTAAGGTTCCGAATCCGTCTTTTTCCCATCGAACCGAGTCCAATTACTAAAATCTTCAATTTCCAATCTCCAACTATAATATTACAGATTTTTTCTTATTGTAATTTTCCCAATACTTTTTTTCCACAGATTTATTAATTTTAATAATTTCTGGCTTTTCTTCTAATAGATTAACAATATCATCCAATGTAAATGTATTTTTTCTCGCAGATAATTCTTCAATTACCCTTTTAAAAAATTCAAAGTCTTCTACATAATCCAAGGACATTCT
>WJKO01000524.1 GCA_014729055.1 Promethearchaeota archaeon
CCTACTTTCATGAATTCTCACGACTATCCCGGATCATTAACTGATATTGAAGTCTCAGGGAATTATGCGTATGTTTGCTTAGCAAGTGAAGGAATAAGAGTATTAAATGTCACAAATCCTTATAGTGTTCAAAATATCGGCAGCTCATCAAATCCACCAAACCATCATATGAATGTCGAATTAGATGGTAACTTTCTCTATATGTGTGTAGGTTTTTTTCTCCGGGTGGTTAATTATACTAAGAACGGTGATTGGGATGAGATGGGGGATCTTGCATTTGATGTAAATATAAGTGCTGTGAAGGTGCACGGATTTACGGCATATGTTGCAACAGAGGGAGAAGGAATCGCCGTAATTGATACCGAAATGAAATATAGCTATGAATATATAACGAATACAAGCAATGAATTTAACGCAACAGACCTTGAGTTATACGGCAGCTATATATTTACCACAGACGCTAACGGATATCTCCGAATCCTCGACTACGCCGAGTATTGTGAGCCAGAATATATCATGGACGCTGGTGCAGGATTAGTGAAAGAAATAGTCGGATATGGACGAAAAATGTTTACAGGTCTTGGTAGTATGCAAGTCACTAGCATTGAACTTGTAGATCAGGATTATTTCACGGTTACTGATATAATATCGATTGCCAGTTCGGTAAACGATTTATATATTTCTGATTTTTATCTATTTGCTGCATGTTTAGAAGATGGTTTAAAAATCTTAGAATTTAGGGATGGAAACACTCTAAAAGAAGTCATAACGATTCCAACAGATAATGGAACATATGGCGTGGATGTTAAAGGTAATATGGTAGCAGTCTGCAACGGAACAAACGGGATAACATTTCTTAATATAACTAATATTAATAATCCATCTATTCTTTCAGTTTTCCCAACAACCGAAATAACGAGAAAAGTGGAAATCTATGGTGATATTGTCTATTATACAAGTACAAACGATGTATTAAATGCACTAAATATATCAGATCCTTATAATCCAACAATGCTAGATAGTATATACATAAATCAAGCCACGGCCTATGATTTGGTAGTTGATGGGGAATATCTCTATATGGCGAGAGGGGAGGATGGTGTTGATATAGTCGATACAAGTGATCCGAAAAACATCTATCCCATAGGATCAATAAGCACAAGCGATATAGTGAAACGTTTGGACATCTTAGGGGACGTGTTGATTATGGGCGATAATATTGAAGGTGTCCAATTATTCAATGTTACAGATTATGCCAATCCGAAGTTTATGTTCCAATTTAACGATGTCCCCACGGTTGTTGATTTTGAAGTTTATGGAGACAATATATATATTGGAGCAGAAGCCGACCAGCTGCAATCAGTAAAGATTATTAATTCTGGGACTAGTGATGCGGATAATGATAAATTAACCTATGCTGAAGAAAACTGGCAGTATGGTACGGATCCCTCAAATCCTGATACCGATGGGGATGGTATAAATGATGGCGATGAAATAATAAACGGAACTAATCCTTTAGATCCAAAGTCGACAGGAACATCTACTAATATGCTGATGATTATTATTCCGATCATTGCTGTAATATTTGTGATAATTTTGATTAAAGGGATTAGGGGAAAGAAAAAATCGAAAGTGACAAAATTAGATAGAGACAATGAACCAAGAATGGGATCATAAATTGTTCCCTTTGTGAAAAGATATCCTCATACAAAAATAACATGAAGATATTATTTGGGTGTATATCCGTTGTCGTGAAAGATACATTTTACGAAATATTGTATTTTCTTGATATATATATATCTGGGGTATCTTTGCATAATATATCGTTTTCTGATGGCACAACATAATACATTGTTCATGAAAAAAACAATATATTATCTCCATGTCCGTCGCAAATCGTTATTTGACAAACTATATCATTTTTATGTTATATCGTTCTCTGATTGCACGAAGTAATATGAAGTTCAAAAAAGAAACAATATAATATCTGCATATTAGTGCGTTTTTTAAGTAAAAATTAAAATTAAAAAAATGTTTTTTTTTACTCTAACGCAAGAGAGTTCCGCAATATTCACAAGCTTCAATACGCTTTTTGCATTCGGAACATCGCAGAATGTTAACTTTACCACATTTAGGACATGTTGCGCGTCTTGCTAAACTTTTCCCACATTTTGGACACATTTTTTTTTCAAATATACTAGGCATCTAGCTCGTCATCTCGAAAAATACTTGTCAAGTTAATATAATTAATGCTAATATTAGCAAATATATTTTTATTTTTTAAATTGAGATATATAACTTGAATATTCATATTCATAACTAGAGTGATTTAAATTGTTCAAGAAGAATAAAAAAGACGACAAGGAAAAGGCGAAACTTAAGAAAAAGTTGAGAAAACATGCAATCCGTGAACAGATGAAATACGATAAGAAACGAAAAGAAGCTGAAAAAATTAAAGACGAAGCTTATGTCCAAGAGAAACTCGCCATCGAACGATTAAAAGACGAAGAATTGATGAAAAAACGGGACGAAGTCGTTAAGAAAAATCTTGCTGGATTAATGAAGGACATTAAAGACTTTAAATGTAAAGCATGTGGAAATAAAGTTCAGCTGGAAAATTTAACGTGTCCTATGTGCGGACAGCTGTATTGTCAATATTGTGGGGCAAAGATGGACATGATGAATCCAGGTAAATGTCCGAAATGTGGTGGTGTTCCTATGTACCAACCTGCCGAACTGGTGATAACAAAGGTAGAAGACATAGCCCCAGAGGATCGGTTCTGGGAAGAGTTACCCAGTTGTCCAAAATGTGGTGCCGCCGTTCAGCCCGATTGGGCGGAATGCCCTATATGTGGACAAAAGTTATCCGGAGATAAAGCGCTTGATGAAGGAGACGCTGATGAGGGTATATGGACGGAAGATGATTTAATGGAAGAAGAAATAAAAAAGAAACTGGAATCACCAAAAGATATAGCGCGAAGAAAACGCCAGCAGAAAGCCAAAAAAGGTCGGCGTGGCGTATAACAACTTTATTCTGTTTAAAACTTTTTTACATCCTCAAGGAAAAACTTTTTCCACTCTTTAAAGTCTTGTGATAAACTTTTCATCAATACTTTCTCTTCTTCCGTTAGATTTTGCAGCCGTCTAACCGTGAGCTTCATTTGGCTTAATCTTATTACTTTTCTGTGCCTAACGGTAATTAAATCTTGCACATTTGAATAGATATCTTTGAATTTACGTTCTCTCGTGAAACCATTTTTAATCCGAGATGCCAAGATATTCAAATATTCTCTTATTGCAGTAAAAAGGAGCGGATTTACTTTTTTCATTTCCTTTGCATTAGCTTCTGTATATGCAATTTTCTGTATATTTTGTAGATCAAGTTTATCAGAACCTACTATCTCAAGTATATCGTAGTTAATAAACAATTTAGCAATCCAGAATTCTAACTTGTAATGATTCCCAGCTGTAAATGGTCCAATTTTTTTACCCAGAACCGAAACAGTTGTTTTAAAATCTTTTTTTGCTCGTGTTTCCACAACACGATTGATATATTTATAGCGAATACGGTCAAGCTGCTTTTTTGTCGAGTTGATTGTTGCCATGGTGTGTTCCTCAATATTTAGTCGGATTTTTAATCGTGCGCGGTAAGATTTTTTTTCCTAAATTTAAATATTTGAAAATTGATTAAAAATTTTTATATCTCTCGATTATTAAATTTATTTTATTCTAAAGATTAAGTAAGATTAAGTAAGTTGGAAAAAATAACAATAGACTAATGTCTTAAAGACTAGTGGAAGGATGAATAATGAGCGGATGGAGTGACTTTTGGGCAACAATTGGTGAATTATTTGGGATCCCAGTTGGTTGGGATGTATATACAGTCGGTATGATTATTATTTTTGGTGCTTTTACAGTTCTGGGCTATCAATTAATTTCAAAACAAATCAAATTAGTAAAAGCCGAGATATTTTCTTGGTCCGACTATATAAAATGCATAATCTATTCAATAATTTTTGCCTCTGGATTCACCATAATCATGCTTATTATGCTGATTTTTGCTTGGGAAACGAAAAGCATCCCATTTTTGATCCCGATAACAGGCGATATTTCCGCATTGTTACTCTGGTTGGTAGGTTTTGTCATTGCAATTCTTTACATATATCCTATTTTTGACCTATTATATCTCGCGCATTCTAAAGAAAACAAAGGTTTGACTATTTTTCAAGAATTTGTGGCTGATAAATTTATTCATAGGGTTGATAGACCACTGAGTTATCTCGTCGCTTTAGGTGTATACGCATTATTATATGTACTACCGACGATGATTGGATTAATAATAGGTTTCCCCGCTATTGTGGTTACGATTACGGTTGCAATATATATTCCAGTTATTATTATTAATTATTTTGGTGTTCTGGGCTATATCGCGGGTGTTGTTCAATCATATTACGATATTCCAGTTATTCCTAGATCAAGTTTTTTGTTCTACGGACGACATGGAAGATTAGATAAAGAACTTACGCAAGATAATTACTCAGGTATCCTTACCCGGGCATTTTGGGGACTGCAGATATTTCTGTACTTTTATTTGATCTATTCATTTTTAGTGACTATGAGCAAACTTTTTGCACCAGAAGTACAAGCCGTACAGACTGTTTTTCAATGGCAAGTGTTTATATCCCTTTTTTTCGGTATTTGGGGGTATTTTAGCAGATTTTGGTACCGTAAAATGAAATTTAGATGGATGGATATTCTTTTTTCAGCTTGGCTCGTCGCTGTAACAGGTCTAAATGTCATGGTTAATTATATCCTAACAAACAGCGGTATCTTTTTTGAATATTTTAATAAATGGTCTGTGACATCTACTCTATTTCAGACCAATTGGTTTAAGAATGGAAATTTCTTGCTTTTAGGTCCAATTGCAGTAGTAGAGGAATTAACGATTGTAGGGTTGATTACATATTATGTATTATCCAAACGAAGTGACTTCTTTAAAAATACTAAACTAAGTCTTGTTGATAGTAGTGCTCAAACGTTTAAACCCGTTCCCCTATTCAATTTAATACGAGTCAGCGAAGATGAAATTCGCAATCATGCGAAAGAAGAATTACAAAAAATGTACGAGCGAATACCATATAAAAAAGATGTTAATTTATTGGATGATAAATACATGAATCCTTTATTTGATGCTATATGTGATTGGAATAAGAACTCACATCAGATGGGTATCTCTATTCTAAAAACATTTATTTTGAATTATCCCGAAAAGATATCTCCAAAAATTAACGAAACATTACTGTCAGACAACTATGATAAAAAATTACCAGTTGCACAATTGGTTCTCGAAAATCCCGAGAAAATAACAAAACATATCTCTGTTGGGGCGGTAAATGCTTTAATCGAAGATTCAGATTACCATTGTCGTGAAATTGGTACAAAATTAATCGCAAATTACGTATCAGATGATGAATTAATCAATAAAGAACAAGTAGTAGGATTATTAGATGATCCAGATTATGTCGTTCAAGCTGAAGCGTTAAAAATAATTAGTAAATATAAAATTGAAGTGGATCCATCGATTTTATTCAGAAAAATGACTCATAAAAATGAGAAAATAAAAAGCGGTGCAGTTTTAGCGGTGAGCACACTAGGAGATTTTGACAGCAGAAGAGATGGACGAAAAATGGTAAAATCACTTGTAAATATGTTAACGAGTGCAGAAGGAGAAATTGAAGCATCAATCTTGACTTCTTTAGGTCGCATTGGTAATTTCAAACGAAATAAAATACCATTCGAACCAATTTTAGAGGGAATTTATGACCAAAGTCCAAAGGTGAGAACTGCTGCAAGGCGCACTATGCAAGAATATGTAGCAGAATATAAAAAATCTCGAAAAACAGAAAAAATCTTCGATAGATTGGTGAAAGAATTACCAAAAGTCGATAATAATGTGAAACTAACAATATTCCGATTAATGGAAAATATTTGGTACATTAATCCTGAAGCCATTGTTCCTGAACTTTTAAAATCAATCAAATCTAAAGATAATGAACTAAAAAACACAGTTTCACAAGCGATCGTTAATATCGGGGCAGATAAACCGCAATTAGTCTTGAAGAATTTGTTAGAGACAGAAGAAGAAAAAACATATCTGAAAGAGGGAATCATCAGCGAAACCACCGCAAAGATATTCTCAAAGAATAAAAAACTCTTGAATTTGGTTTATCTTTATTTAAAAAAGGATAATATAAATATTAGAAAAAATATGGCATCTGCCTTGAATAGTTTAGCAGAGAAATATCCAGAAGACATTGATATTAAAAAAATAATAACGATATTAATTGACGAAAAAAATCCAGACGTCAAAAAGGAGATATTGAAATTCCTCTCCAATTTTACTAAGATTGACCCAGAGCGGATTGGCAATGAAATTGATCAACTTATTCAAATCTTGCAAGATGATGATCGAGGAGTCAGGCTCGCTGCTTTAAAAATGCTAGTTCCTCTGTCAAAGTATGCATCGAAATCTATCCCATTAGAATACGTAACGGTATTACTTAACGATCAAGATCCATTCATTCGTGAATCGGCAATAAAGATTATCGGTAATTTGAAATCCCTTAAAGAGAAGCAAATAAAAACCGCATATTATATGCTAAAAGAATTATTAAACGATGGAGAATGGGCTGTTAAAAATGCTGCAATGAGCGCTATTAAAGATCTTGGATTAAAATCGGGAGATAAAGAGATACTAAATAAGATTATAGAATTAACAAACGATGAAGAGAAATATACACGTATGAAAGCTCTCGAAATCGTAGCAGAATTAGTAAAAACTAGTCCGGAACTTGTATCTGTTAAAAAACAGATTAATCCTCTAATAAATGATAAAGATCCAGAGATTAGAAAATTAGTAGCAAAAATCGCGGGATCCTACGGAGAGGACCATTTCAAAGATGTCTTTCCCATAATACTTAAATTAATGAAGGATGAAAATAAACAAGTACGGGAACGAGCACAAAATGCACTTGTCACATTATCTGCACAAATGTCTATTGAAGATCTTTATCCCCCGACATTAAAATATTTCAGTGATGAAACCGATATTCTATTACAGCAGTCTATGGCACTGGCGTTAAAGAGAATTGTAAAATATGAAAATAAAAGCACTAGACAAAGATTAATTGATATATTGCGGATTCGGTGCGAAATCAGCCAAGACCCGATTATATGTCAAGTATTGCAAGATTTAAAAGCAGAATAAAATTCAACTAAAATTCACTTTTTATAACGAGTAATGAGTAGGAGATTTTTTTAAGTTAGCAAACAAAATAGGAATGAAAAAATCAGATTCAAAAAAAGATAATTGAAATGGGTTTTTAACAATGGTTCAAGAAATAAACTTTGATTTTAGAAAGAAAATTTTGGATAAACATATCAGTTCAACAATCAGTTATTGTTATCAATGTACATCTTGTACGAGTGCATGTCCGATAGCAGATATAACTGATGGTAAATATAATCCAAGAAAGCTAATAATAAATGCATTATTGGGGTTAACAGAAAAAATATTCGTTGATAAAGATCCGAGCGTTTGGGATTGTACTCAATGCTGTACATGCGATGAGATATGTCCTCAGCATGTCAAATTAACAGAGATATTCGCATTTATCAAGAATCAGTTCGCTGAAAGACACGAAGCACCCGAAGGATTCTTGGGTGAAGCACGGGCAGTGTATGAAAATGGATTAGCAATACCCATGCAGAGTGCAATTAAACGCAGAAGAGATTCTTTGGGGCTTTCTGATCCGCCAGAATTCGATTATGATGAACTAAAAGATATAATGAAAATGATTGGTCTCGATAAATTAGTGAAAAAAGTAGATAAAGAAGATAATGCTGAGGGGGAGAACTAAGAAAATGCAAGCATTACTATTTGCGGGTTGTACCATTTCAAATCGTTTACCTTTTCTAGAAAAAAGTGCCCGATTAGTGTTTAAAGATCTCGGTATTGAATTTATAGATGCTCCATTTACCTGTTGCCCAGATCCAGTTGGTGTACAAGCAATATCAGAAAAGACTTGGTTAACTTTGGGGGCTCGAAATTTATGTTTAGCAGAACAAGAGAAGAAAAAGATAATTTCCTTATGCAACGGATGCAGTGAAACTCTGATTGGTGTAAAATCCTGCTTAGATCATGATAAAGAAAGTCTTAATGAGGTGAAAAAAGTCCTTAGCAAGAAGGGATACGACTATAAAGGCACTTCGGAAACTTTTCATTTCATTCGTTCTTTAATCGAAGACGTCGGAATTGGTAAGATCAAGGAAAAAGTTAAGAGACCGCTCAAAGGATTAAAATGTGCAACACATACAGGATGCCATTATATGCGTCCCAGTGATTGGATAAAATGGGATGATCCTCTTGAACCAAAATATTTAGATGTACTAGTAAATGCAGTGGGAGCGGAAGCATTAGATTATGAGGAAAAAATGTTATGCTGTGGTGCGGGTGTTGATAGAACAAATAATGAAGTAGGGCTCGAGGTTGCTCATAGAAAGTATAAAGGTGCAACAGAAGCGGACGCAAATTGTCTTGTTGTAAATTGTCCTGCATGTTTTCAACAATTTGAAAATACACAGCGAGACGTATCGAAAAAATATGAGGAAAAATATAAAATCCCAGTTTTTTACATTACGGAACTAATTGCGTTGGCTTTTGGATACAATCCTGAAGATTTGGGTTTACGATATCATCGCAATAGACCAAAAAAACTTTTAAAGTCCATTGGTATTGAAGATCCACAATAAAAAAGAAATAAATAAACAAATTCTATTCAAGAGACGAGACATAAAAATGATGAAATATGTAATCGGCGGCAATTGGAAAATGAAGAGGGGAATCCAAGATTCCATTGATGTCGCTAAAGAAATGGTTAATGAGTTGGAAAAATACGATAATATAGAAATATTCATAGCACCTTCTTATACTTCATTACGGGACTTAGCAAAAATATTTGAAGGCACCAACATTAAACTTGCAGCACAGAATATGCATGAAAAGGATAAAGGTTCTTATACTGGGGAAATATCACCAGTATGGTTAAAAGATTGCGGTTGCGAATATGTTATCTTGGGACATTCTGAGAGAAGAAGAGTTTATAATGAAAGCAGCGAAAGAATCAATGAGAAAGTTCTTAAAGCACTGGAAATAGGATTAAAACCTGTATTATGCGTTGGAGAAAGTGCGGAAGAGAGAAACAATGGACAAGCCGAAGAAATAAACGGCACACAATTGGAAGTTTCTTTAAAAGAGGTAAGCAGTGAACAAATACAAAATTTCGTGATTGCATATGAACCAGTATGGGCAATCAATTCTCGAGCATTAAATCCTGTCGGTGAAATTAGGGCTGCCACCCGTAAAGAAGCTGAAGAAATGCATAATTTTATTCGGAACTGGTTAGTCAATCAGTACGGGGATGAAATCGGTAATAGTATACCTCTCCAATATGGAGGATCCGTAGATAAAGATAATTGCAAGAAATTCTTTACAGTAGATAATATTAATGGAGGACTTGTTGGTACCGCTTCAATAAAAGCAACTGATTTTGAACCAATTGTTGGAACTGCCTCAGAATTAATGAAATAAGAAGTAAAAAAATAAGATAAATTTTGTTTCCTTATTTCTTTATTTCTCCTCATTTCTTTGTAATTAAAATTAGTAAGTTCTTACATTCCGCAAATTTGCGGTCTGTTTTGTCAACTCAGCTAACAATCTATGATGGTAATCTATAAATCGATCAAACACCTCATCACCTTCACAGACATTGAGATAAATAAGTGCTAGTTGGGCATTCATAGCAGACAATAACATCAAATTTGCACCCTTATAAATCAATATTGGATCCCAATTAGGACGCATAGATGCCCACCAAAAGGGACAAGAATATAATCCGCGGTCATAAAACCATCGTGCAGTATGATATTTCTGTGTAAAATCCTCGTTTATATCAATGTTGTTTTTCTGTTCATCACAAAGATTTATCAACTCATCAAGCGCCCTCATCATGCGAAACTGAATTTTATGCACGGGATTATTTGGATGCTTCCACAATGGATAGGGAATATTTAACTTTAGATCTTTCGGAGATGTGCTCCAAGAAGATGGAATGGGATCACAAACCCCTGCTAAGGGATAATAATCTGATAATTGTGAGATAAAAACTATCTCTATTTCTTCATCTGCAATAGCAAGCTGAAATGCTTCTTCCAAAAATTCCTTCTCATAGTTCTTAATATGATGTCCGA
>WJKO01000525.1 GCA_014729055.1 Promethearchaeota archaeon
CTTCAATGTAGTGTTCTTTCCAGGGATCCAGTTCATAAATTCTCAATCCCAATCTCTTTTCATTCCATTTTACTGGATCCTTTGGTTCACCAATGCAAATACAACGTTTGTTTTGATCATAAAACTTAGCGAACTTTGGTTTTTTGCAGATGTTTTTCGAATCAACCTCTATTCCGGTAAAATAATCCCAAATACGAAGCGTTTCATCCTCGGATATTGAACATAGTTTGTTGTTATTAAGTTCACAGACATCTATAATCTTTCTTGTGTGTCCTGTCAAAGTAGATATTAGACCTTGGAAGGACTTACCTTTGTTTATTTTCTCAATCCAGCTATATTTTTTACCTTCCTTTTTCTCATAGTTTCTGATGTATTCCAAAGCGGTGTTTTGAATAACTGATTTTTCTGGTTGATTCAAAGCTTCTGAAATAAGCAGATCCTTATATTGTTTAAGAACATACATTCTATTTTTTAGAAACTGATTGAAAGCAACCAAATCCTTACATTTTACTTCTGCTTTTTTCATTTTAATTAGACCGATCTCATAATCTTGAAGGAGCTCAGTTATCATATTCGCTTGTAATTTTACACTGATGAATGATAAATCAGTCAAAAGGTGCTTAACTGCATCCCAAGACTCAGAATGAATAAGATTATAGGGTAATTCAGAAAGCTTACGGTAGTTGAATTGCGAACTTCCTGTATCTTCATATGTTAATTGCCCTGATTTCAAGCTGAAGTATTCAGATATGGTTTTGTGGTATTTTACTCTATTTTTGCTAACATATTGGTTTAAAATAACATCCTCGAATTCCTTATGAAAAAAGGAGAAAATTATTGTATTATTTGCTTTTCTTTCAGAAAAATAAGGTGCTAGGTCCAGGTATAATCTTGACCAGAGTATAAAGGGTAGAGTTCTTCCGAGACGATCTTTTTCACTATCTATCTCCCAGTAGTTGTCTTGAGAAAAATCATCCCACATTTCATCATCTAATGAAAGTATTCCAATCAGCTCCTCCTCTGTGAGACCATATCGGGCTGCCACTATATATGAAAGAGTCTTGTCTACGAGAACAGTACCGTGATTAGATTCAGCAGATAGTCTCTTAAACAAATCCGATATAATACCATGGATCGTTATAGATAATTGGACTTGATTGTTATGGTTGTAGTTCTTAACCTGCTCAAATGCAAGCTTGAGATAAAGTGGTAATCCTCCTGCTTCTTCAAAATTGCTAAGCACCGTCTGTTCTTGTTCTTTTGTGAGCTTTCGACCGGATTCTTTAAGCCACGATCCGAGAAGTTCCTTACCATGTGACTTTGATAAGGGCTCCAGCTGAATTAGAAAATTATCGCTCAAATTTTTCTTTACTATCCCAAACGGGGGATCTGGACGAGTAGTGACTACAATATGCAGATTCCCGGGAAGCTTAAAAGGCAGCCAACTCATATTTTCTGACCTGCTTAGTTCAGAAAGCTGATCCAAAGAATCTATGAACAAGATTAAAGGTTTTTTATCCGGAATAAGCTTTAATATTCTCTGAAATTCTGAATAAAGTTCCTTAGAATTTATAAAACTCTCTGTTTTTATGTCATACATATTTGAGATTTTTTCATATAGCCCTTCAATCAATGAATTAATATTAGAGGATTCTGGTGTTATTCCTAGATGTCTTAGCACAATGTTTGATTGTTTATATTTCAGAACTGATTCTTGCATTGCTTTGGCTATCAGAGTTGATTTACCAGTCCCTCCTTTGCCATATAAAACCAATGGACATTTTGCTTTATTATCTAGATAATTGTCAATGATCTTGAGATACTTTTCTCTTCCTATGAAATTACGAGATCTATCCTTAGCGAAAATCTTGTGATTAATATCTTCTGAATTTAATTGTTCATCTTTCTGATTCTCCAAAATTTCGTTTTCTATAAGTTTCCACAACCTTTCCGTAATTTCAGTTACAAAATTATTTATATATTCTTCAGTAAATTGTAATCCCTCTTGTTCATCAAAATTCACTGAATAACGGAAACAATTCTTCTTTGGAATAATTTTTTCGATGGTTTGCTTAAATTCTGACTGTTTTCTTTGAGAATATCTATCTATACCAGATTCTGTCGTGTTAAAGAAGTTTTTAATCATATTAAGTTCAGTAAGCGTATCAATATTATCTATCCCTTCAATATCCCTCATAAATACTAAACTACACTCAAGGTCTTCCTTAAATTTACCCGCCCAGCATACAAGTTCTTGCTCTGTTATTGAGGAAAAGTATTTGAATTTCTGCCTGTCTGATAATTGTGTTTTAGGAATAATCGAAGTAAAAATTTCTTTAATTCTTTTTTCAATCAAATTCCATTCTCTGAAAATCTCATCATAAACTTCCCTCGCTTTCTGGGTTCCTCCTATATCTGCCCTCTCTAGAGGTTTTAAGTAGTATTCTTCGGGTAAAGCATTCTTGTCCTTAAGATACCAACTATGTAATAACTCCCGTTTTTCTATCCCACTTTTATCTTTAGGTAGCTTACTGAGAATCTCCTCAAATTCGCTAGCTTTTATAACTGGGGGGAGTGGCACCCAACCATGTCTGTCTCCGATCAATGAAATAAAGAAAGGTCTGGGGCTTATTGAATGGCAACGTTCTATTTCTTCACGGCAGATAATTGGAGTTTTGTGATCTAAAGAAGCTTCAGTACTTATGCCCCATCTTAAATCCACAGCTTGGAACTGGCACCCGTGTTGCTTACATCTTTTACTTAATTCTGGAAATACTCGGTTTTGAAGGGCATTTCGTTCTACCACAAAATCCGTAAAAGTCGAACTTATGAATACTCTAAAGATATCAGTCTGAAAAAATGGCATATACTAAAGAATACTAAAGCATATACTAAAAAAAATTTCCATATGAAATTTTTTCATTTTATCGAGTTGTATCCAATTTCCCTAAATGATAAGATTTATCTTCATTTCGTGTTTATCGATGAAATCTCGTTTACATTTATTGCAAATTATCTCAAAAGCACCAGATTTACATAATGGATACACATCCCACGCTTAATGGGAATAGCCATTCCATTACGACAATAATCAGATGTTTTTTATATGCTTTGTCAAATTCTGGATTTGAAGCTTTTTGAAAAAACGCTTTAGCTATTATACCAAAAAGAATATAATCATTCAATTTCTATATTTGAATTTAGTAGTCAAATTCTGAAAGAAGATTAAAATGCCCCATTGGAAACAGAAATATACAAGATTTTTTTCATTAAAAGATCCCGCAATCGAATCTGTATTAAAAAAACAAGATGGAAAATGCGCAATCTGTAAAGAGTATATGGGGAAACGAGAAGGTGTATACAAGGAAGATATTATCGTAATATTAAAACCCCATCCGATTACATTTTTCCACTTATATTATAATCAGAAGAAATATAAAGTGAAGCAAACTTCAAAGTATGCTCTATCAAAAGACGAGTATATATGTAAAGAAATGCAAAAGGAATTGTATAAAAGCGGAGCTTACCAAATAATCTGCAAAAAATGCAAACGAAAGCTGATAGATAGTTTTCAAGCAAAGAAATTTTTAATTGTTCATGGAAAATAAGAAATGAAATTTTGATAAATTTCAATCTAAGCGTTTTCTTAAAGGGTTTTTATTAAAAACCATGTAAGACTTTCTGCTTCGATATTTACTTTAAGAATAATGTTGTTATCTCTGTCAATTTTATATTCTTCAAGTTGGTTCCCACGCTCGCTAATCATTGCATAATCTTTCAATCCTGTATAATATAGCGAAATTTTCATGTTTTTTTGTCTGCGATATGTTAATGGGTTATAAAGAACCATAAAACCTTTTACCTCTAAGTGTGGATTAA
>WJKO01000526.1 GCA_014729055.1 Promethearchaeota archaeon
AGAATGTATAGAAATATTCAACAAAAGATGAAACCTGAATTAAAGGAAATTAAGAAAAAAAACAAATAAAATACTTTTTTAAACAAATAAAACAACACATAGAAGAATAAGCAAACCAGGTATAAGCGTATTTAGCACATTATCTACCACATATTTAGAAAACGCATCAACATAAATGAAGCTTGCAGCAGCAATAATACCAAACGCTAATTGCCAACCAACTGTTACTCCACTAATAGGGTAGAACGTGAATGCTAATACTACACCTAAAAATGCAGAGGACGCTCCAGCATAGAAGCCCTCGAAACTTTTGTTTGGATACCTTCCAAAATTATTCATTTTATGCTTTCCAAAGTTCTTGCCCACAATTGAAGCTGCAGCATCTGCAACGCATGATACGATCGCGGCAGCTAAAACGATTGTAAAATTAAATGGTATAAACAATATTAAGGTCAGTAGAAATGGCACACTACTAATAAAAGTATATTTCTCAGTTGCTGGTTCAACACTTTTACCGTACCATTTTAGAGCCCAATCCGGTAAATTTTCGAATTTATATACACGATAAAGATCTGCCGTAGAAAACATAATCAAAAAGAAAAATGCTAAGACAATGTATATAAAATTGCTAATAGCAGTTGCTGTGTATCCTAAGGATTCCAGTTGTTCTGCATAAATTAGTGGCAACTCATGGAATAAAATTACAACGGCTAATATTACAAAATGAAGTGCTTTCCGAGTCAAATCTTTTATTATATCTTTTCCTTCCGCCTTTTCATATTCTTTTGCCAATCTCTCCCAATATCCTTTTAAATGCCGGCAGAGTGGAGCATCTGGATCCATCATTTCTGGGTGTTTTTTTATTCGTAGTTTTGTTCTTAAAATATTGGGCACCATTAACCAGAAAATTATAACTGAAAAACAGATAAACATCAGCCCATGTAATACCATTTGATTTTCAGCCGATAAACCTTCGATTTCAAAAATGAATAAGATTAACAAACCATTAAGTATGTATGCAACTCCATAAATTAGTTCTGAGATCTTAATTTTTATTGTCTTGTGAGGGTGATCCCAATGTTTGATGGTTAGATACATAATTAAAATGCCATAGAACATCAATATAATCATATTTAGAATTCCAAATACATTCATAATCTATTTTATCTCCGATTAGCTATGTGATTTTGAACTTATTCCTTTATTCAAACAATCATTTATACAATAAATAAGGTATATATTTCATATAAGCATTTTTCTAGAAAAAAGAAATGAATAAAAATTTTATTCTCAAAAACAAGTATTTATCTATGGCAAGAGAAAAAACATCGCAATTGATTTCACTAATCATTATATTCATTTTTATAATACTGGGACCATTATTTGTTTTAATACCATTGTATGGGTTTGGTGCTGGCTTTGATCTACCACCGTTTGTATTTCTAATAGTCTATTTCTTTCTTGGGATTTGGGAATTACCGCTTATTATTAGTTTAATTCATCATATAAAACGATTGCAAGAGCCACCCGTAGATAGTGGCAACGTTGGCTTCGAAAAATATGGAGATATTAGTAAAAATACATCCATTAGAAATTCCATGTCTCGTATAGTAGATGATCATAAAGGAAAAAAGATTAAGAATACTGAGAAGATAAGAACAACATATTTTGATTGTCCTTATTGCGGCGAAAGAGTGTCAATGGATTCAGATCATTGTTCTCACTGCGGCAACCAATTATAATCTCAATAATTTTAAGAAAAAGAGCGAATATAAATTTATGACATTAGATATCCCACGGTCGGAATATCCCAGACCACAGTTTAAAAGAAAAGGATGGCAAAATCTAAATGGAAGATGGAAATTTGATTTTGATGAGAAAATTAAGGGAAAAAGGGAACATTGGTATATATCTCATGATTATCCATATGAAATTGTAGTTCCATTTGTCTATCAGAGCAAGTTAAGTGGTATCCATGATCTCAGATTTACCGATCATATTTGGTACGAAAAAGAATTTGAATTAAAATACTCACCTCAGTCTCCCAATATTAGCAATATTATATTACATTTTGGAGCCGTTGATTATTTTTGCTATGTATATCTGAATGAAAGTCTTGTCGGATATCATAGAGGGGGAAGCACTCCTTTCTCCTTTAATATTACACAATTTGTTAATCCTAATAAAAATAAGCTGACCGTTTACGTAATAGATGCCGCCTTAGACCCGAGACTGACCCGAGGTAAGCAAACAACCGAGAAATATTTAAGTGGATGTAGATATGAGAAAGTCTCTGGGATTTGGCAAACCGTGTGGATTGAATATTTACCCGAATATTACATAATCCCAAATAAGACTTATTTTAAAGCGAATTCAGAAAGTGGTGAAATCATTCTTACGACAAATGTGAATAAATTCCACAGAACGAACATTTTGGAGCTTGAGATTTTAAAAGATGGATCTAAGATCAATCCTGAAGCTTTTTATTTTGATATGAATCTACGAAATGATCTTTATCTAAACCAACTTACAATAAAAACAGAGATTGATGTAAATCAAGTTAAAAGATGGGATATCGAAAAACCCAACCTTTATCAGGCAAATATCTTGATTAAAGACGGTAATTCAGAAGATGAGAGTATTATTGATAAATTACACACTTATTTCGCATTCAGAGATTTGAAGATTGAAGGAAAACAAATACTCTTAAATAATCGAGAATTCTACATGAAAAGTCTATTGTATCAAGGTTATTTTCCAGATGGATTATGGACGGCGCCCTCGGATGAAGCTATCAAAAAAGAAATTGAATTAACACTGGAAATGGGCTATAACCATCTTCGATTACACCAGATATTTGCAGATCCTCGTTTCTTATATTGGGCAGATAAACTGGGATTAAGTGTATGGGGAGAAGCACCAAACGCATTTGTCTATGATCCTATTTCTAAAAAAAATTTAATTAACGAATGGATGGATATTGTGAATAGAGACCGAAATCATCCATCGATTTTTGCATGGGTACCCGTTAACGAAAGTTGGGGCTTGAATGATTTAAAAAATTCAGAAGCACAACGTCACTTTCTTCGAAGTCTATATTATCTAACAAAAAATTTAGATCCTACTCGACCAGTTATTGATAATGATGGATGGGAACATGTATTGACTGATATTATAACAATACATATTTATAGAGAGGCGGAAGAAATTACGATATTGCCAATAATAACACCTGATATTGGGGATAACTTTTCTTCTACCACCGACATCCTACATCGAGCAACATTTGTAGGGAATGCATCATATCAAGGACAACCCGTCATTATTACGGAATGGGGTGGATGGGGGTATTATAAACCAGATCCCGATAGGAAGCCATCACGGACAACGGCTTGGGGATACGGGGGGAAATTATATCACAAGTTCGATGAAGTTCTCGAAAAATACAAAAAATATTTAATGGAACTATCTAAAAGAAAAGAATGGATTAAAGGGCATTGTTATACGGAATTCTGCGACCAATATCAAGAAGTGAATGGAATGCTCACTTTCAATCGAGAGCCGAAGACAGATCTTGAAAAGTTGAAAAAGATTAATGATGAATTACCATAAATTTAGGTTCAACCAAAACCTACATAGAGAAATAAGGAATCAAGAATAAATTATAATATGCAAATGTCTATTTTGGGTGATTAAAGTATGACAGAGAATTATGCTTTTAAAATTTGTATGGGTGGAGATAAGGGAACGGGAAAAACTACGTTACTTAATAGGTATATTAACTCAATATATAATCCCGAAATATCTTCAACGATAGGAATGGAATTCTATCGAAAAAAGGTACCACCATTTGAACTTCAGATATGGGACTTTGGAGGTCATAAAAAATTTAGAGAAATGGTCAAATCCTACACCGAAGGAATGGTCAATTTTGTTTTAGTCGTGGATTCAACCAATGAAAAATCCTTGAAAAACATAGAACCATGGATCAGCGTTCTCCGGACTCACGGATTAGAAGATATGGGCATCATAGCTCTGAGTAAATGCGACTTGACAAAGGAAACCGAAATTGAACCAAACAGATTAAAACAAACGGGAGAGGTTCACGATTTAACAGTTATTAAGTATTCTGCAAAAACTGGTGCTGGG
This sequence comes from Promethearchaeota archaeon, assembly GCA_014729055.1. GTDB lineage: Archaea > Asgardarchaeota > Lokiarchaeia > Sigyniarchaeales > Promethearchaeaceae > WJKO01. The sequence goes on from WJKO01000526.1 coordinate 4,150, forward strand.
GTTGAGGATGTATTCAATGCAATGATAAATCAGATTATTGTCCGCAATCATATAGATATTCCGTTTTTAACAATAAATAAAGATAATATAGTTTATCAAAACTCTACATCAAGAAGAATCAAAAAGTTGCGAGAAGAATCAATAAGAAAGAAAAAAATAGAGTTGCGAGAAATCTCTGCAGGTCCAAAAAAACAAAAGAAGAAAAAATACAAGGAAGATTTCCTAGTACCTTTGACCGAGG